>NZ_RZPQ01000614.1:0-3564 GCF_003999135.1 Mesorhizobium sp. M7A.F.Ca.CA.004.06.1.1
AGAACACCTTGGGCAAGGCCGACGAGATCGTCATCACCGCGACACCGGAACTTGCCAATCTGCGCAACACCAAGAATCTCGTCGATATGCTCAAGCGGCTTCGTCCCAATGATCCGCCGCCCAAGCTGATCATCAACCAGGCCGGCGTGCCGAAGCGCCCGGAGATTTCGCCGTCCGATTTCGCCGAGCCGCTCGGCCTGTCGCCGATGTCGGTCATTGCGTTTGATCCGTTGCTGTTCGGCAATGCCGCCAACAACGGACGCATGCTTGGCGAAATGGATGCCAAGAACCCGGTCGTCGCGATGATCAACGAAATGGCGCATGTGCTGACCGGGCGCAGCGAAATCAAGATCAAGAAGAAGGCCGGGCTCGGCAGCCTGCTCGGCAAGCTCTCGCGCAACAAGAAGTGACGCTTCAGCAGTGGAATCGGTAGTCGATCATGTTTGGTAAAAGAGGCAGCGACGACGGCAACCGGTTCACGCCGGAATTTCGCCAGCCAGCACCGGCGCCTGTTGCGCCGCCGGCTGCAAGTTCCATGGACACAGCGGTTCTGACCCGGCCCACGGCGGCGCCAAGCGCGCCTGTCGCGCCGCCGGCGCGCCGTGCGGTCGAGGCACCGCCATTGGCGCCTGAGCCGAAGCGGGCACAGCGCGAAAAGAGCGAAACTTATTACGATACCAAGAGCCAGGTCTTCTCCGCGCTCATCGACACCATCGATCTGTCGCAGCTTTCCAAGCTTGACCCTGAAAGCGCGCGCGAGGAAATCCGCGACATCGTCAACGACATCATCGCGATCAAGAACTTCGCAATGACGATCGCCGAGCAGGAAGAGCTGCTCGAGGACATCTGCAACGACGTGCTCGGCTATGGGCCGCTCGAGCCGCTGCTCGCCCGCGACGACATCGCCGACATCATGGTCAACGGCTCCAGGAACGTCTACATCGAAGTCAACGGCAAGGTCGAACAGACCGGTATCCGCTTTCGTGACAATCAGCAGCTCCTCAACATCTGCCAGCGTATCGTCAGCCAGGTTGGCCGCCGCGTCGACGAATCCAGCCCGATCTGCGACGCGCGCCTTCCCGACGGCTCCCGCGTCAACGTCATCGCGCCGCCACTCTCCATCGATGGCGCCACGCTCACCATCCGCAAATTCAAGAAGGACAAGCTGACGCTCGATCAGCTGGTCAAGTTCGGCGCCATCTCGCCGCAGGGCGCCGAAGTTCTCAAGATCATCAGTCGTGTTCGCTGCAACATCGTGATCTCGGGCGGCACCGGTTCGGGCAAGACGACGCTGCTCAATTGCCTGACCAACTATATCGACCGCGAGGAGCGCGTCATCACCTGCGAAGACTCGGCCGAGCTGCAATTGCAGCAGCCGCATGTGGTGCGCCTCGAAACCCGCCCGCCCAATCTGGAGGGCGAGGGTGAGGTGACGATGCGCGACTTGGTCAAGAACTGTCTGCGCATGCGGCCAGAGCGCATCATCGTCGGCGAAGTGCGCGGACCCGAGGTGTTCGATCTTCTGCAGGCGATGAACACCGGCCATGACGGCTCGATGGGCACGATCCACTCGAACAGCCCGCGCGAATGCCTCAACCGTATCGAATCCATGATTGCCATGGGCGGCTATTCGCTGCCGCAGAAGACAGTGCGCGAAATCGTCGTCGGTTCCATCGACGTGATCATCCAGGCGGCGCGCCTGCGCGACGGATCGCGCCGCATCACCCACATCACCGAGGTGATCGGGATGGAAGGCGACGTCATCATCACGCAGGATATCGTCCTTTACAACATCAAGGGCGAGGACGCCAACGGCCGGCTGTTGGGTGAGCACGTATCGACCGGCATCGGCCGTCCGCATTTCTGGGAGCGCGCACGCTATTACGGCGAGGAGCAGCGTCTCGCCATTGCGCTCGAGGCGATGGAGAAACGCGCTGACTGACGCATGCTGGGGTGTAAGGGTTCGGGCCAATGTTTGGAATTGACGGCACAGTACTGGCGTTTGTCGTGCTCGCCGGCTTCAGCGCCGGCGCCGTCGCTTATGCATTTCTGTTCACCCGCATCAGCAACGAGAAACAGGTTGGCAAGCGGCTCGAAACGATCAGGACCGCCGAGACGGATCGCTCCGTCGTCAAAGCCTCGCGCGACCGCGTGGCGGAAGCCGTCAAGCGGCGCAAATCGGTTCAGGATTCTCTTAACGAACTCGACGCCAAGCAGAAAACCAAGGACAGCCGCGTCAAGAAACCGCCGCTGAAAGCCCAGCTTCGTCAGGCCGGCCTCAAGACCACCATCGAGCGTTTCTATATATACTCCGCCGTATGCGGCATCGTTTTGATGATTGTCGCCTTTGTGGCCGGAGCCCCGCTGATCGCCTTGCCGGGCGTGCTGTTGGCCGGGGGGCTGGGCCTGCCGCGCTGGTTCGTCACGTTTCGTCGCGCCCGCCGGGTCAAGGCATTTCTCAACGAATTTCCAAACGCGCTCGACATCATCGTGCGCGCGGTCAAATCCGGCCTGCCGCTGAACGACGCCGTGCGCCTGATCGCCAACGAATCGCCCGAACCCGTGAAGACCGAGTTTCGCCGTATCGTCGATTCACAGCAGATGGGCCTCTCTATCCCCGACGCGACCTTGCGCATGCCTGAAACCATGCCTTGCACCGAGGCAAGCTTCTTCGGCATCGTTATCCAGATACAGTCGCAGGCCGGCGGCAATCTCTCCGAGGCGCTGGGCAATCTTTCGCGCGTGCTTCGCGATCGCAAGAAGATGAAAGCCAAGGTCGCGGCGCTGTCGATGGAAGCGAAGGCGTCCGCCGCGATCATCGGTGCGCTGCCCTTCATCGTCGCCTTTCTCGTCTACCTGTCGAGCCCGGCCTACCTGATGCCGCTCTTCAACACCAGCGTCGGAAACCTGATCCTTGGTTGCTCTGCGGTCTGGATGTTGATCGGCATCCTGGTGATGCGCAAGATGATGAACTTCGAAGTCTAGGATGCTGGCATGACCGAGCAAGTCATCAAGACCCTGACGGATCCGAGCTTCCTGATCGCGATGCTGGTCGCGATAGCGGTGTTTGCGACCGTCTTCACCTTGCTGCCGGCGTTTGGCGGAAACCAGCTCAAGTCACGCATGAAATCCGTTGCGCTGGAACGCGACGAACTGCGTGCGCAACAGCGCGCCCGGCTTGCGGTCGAGGCCGACCGCCGTCGCAAGGGCTTGCGCGAGGAACAGTCGGTCGGCATGCGCAACATTGTCGACCGGCTGGATCTGAGACGCGCGCTCGCCGATGAAGGCACCTTGCAGAAACTCAAGGTGGCCGGCTTTCGTGGACAGAATCCGCTGACGCGGTTTCTTTTCTTCCGTCTCGTACTTCCTTTCGTCGGTTTCGCGCTGGCCGCAATCTACATCTTCGCGCTCGGAGGACTGCCCGACAAGCCATTGGTCATCAGGCTGTTCGTCTGCGTCCTCGTTGCTTACGGCGGCTTCTACGCGCCAGTCATCTACGTCAACAACCGCGCCACCAAGCGCAAGCAGTCGATCCAGATGGCATGGCCGGATGGGCTCGATCTG
>NZ_RZPQ01000615.1:0-3552 GCF_003999135.1 Mesorhizobium sp. M7A.F.Ca.CA.004.06.1.1
CCCGCCGCCCTGGTGCGCCGCCTTTGCGAGGAACCGGTCGACATTGCCGCGCCGCTGCTCATCCGCTCACGCGCCGTCAGCGACATCGATCTCATCGCGCTGATCGGGCGACATGGCCTGCCGCATGCACGTGCCATCGCGCGCCGCAAGGGCTTGAACCCGACCATCGCTGATCTGATCAGGGCCCTCGAGAGGCCAACCCTGGTGCGCGCTCCGCAACCGGATGCGAACGCCGCCGCGGCAGACAAGATCGCGCCAGCGAGCACGGAAACCGCCTCTGACGAGCCCGCCCGGGAACAGGCACTCGGCATCGCGGCTGAGAATGCACGGCGCAGGCTGCGCTCGATGATGCGCACGGGCGACGAGGCGGCAGCGACGAACGCCGATCCTTTCAAAGGCGCCGACACCTATGTGAAATTGCGCGAGACAGCGCTGACGGGAAACGCCGCGTTCTTCCAGACCGCGCTCGCCGATGCACTCGATATCGATTTCGAGATCGCGCGATCGCTCACCGCCAACCAGAATTATGCCTCGCTGCTTGCCGCCTTGCGCTCGCTCGACCTCAGCGAAGACAGGGCCTTCCTGATCACGGTTGCCGTCTATCCCAACCAGTTCCCGCATCCGCAGGCTATCCGCACCTTCCTCGACCGTTACCGGCTGCTGCATCGTGAAGCGGCCCAGGACAAGATGCGATCGTGGCGGGCGGAAGCCCTTTCAAGGGTGGTTCGCGGCGCAGCACCTGCCAACGGCGATACACGCACCGCCTCGAACAGCGACGATGCGGCGGCTTCGTCCGGCCTCAGGGCGTCTTCACGGAAATAAGCTCCTCGACGGGCACGGTGCCGGCCTCGATCTCGACCACCCAGATATCGGGATCGAATTTTTTCTCCCTTTCCAGCCTGGCGTCGAGCACTGTGGCATCCTCGCCGGTTCCGAGCTGAGTGAAAAACCGGTCGTCGGGCTTGGCCGAATCATAGCTTGTCTGCGGCGCCGGCCCGAACAGGGCAACCTCACCCAGCCTGCCCCGCGCCAGCACGAACACAGCGCCGGCCTCGGTCGCGCCGCGCTTGACCACGGCGGCAAATCCCCCGGCGCCGAAAACCCGGCGCAACAGGGCCGAGACCCACAGATCCGATGTGACGCGCATGAGAGAGCTCCCGAAACTGCCGGTTCTCTATCGATATTTCCGCCGCTGGGCGAGCCGTCGTTTCAGCCGTCAGTTGGTCAGGCCGATCTCGCGCATCTTGACGTAGACGATCTCATCGGGCTCGCCGGTCTGCGGCAGCCCGAACAGCGACTGGAATTCCTTGATCGCCGCCTTGGTGCGCGCGCCGACGACACCATCCAGCTGCATGTCGTCATTGCCGAACGCCTTGAGCCCGGCCTGGATCTTGACGATGCGGGCATCGGGCGCTTGCGTCTCGGCATCCGCCTGCCCGGAATTTGTCTGTCCTGAACCTGTCTGCAAAGACACCGGAACGGCGGCCGGCATATCCGGGCGCGGCTGCGGCCTGGGTACGACGGAAGCGGTTTTCGGCGTCGCGCCCAGTTGATCGAGCAGAAGCGCGTCGATCTCGCCGGACGCGTTGAGCCCGACCTTCTGCTGATAGTCCTGGATGGCCTTGCGGGTGTTGGGTCCGGAAATGCCGTCGACCGTTCCCGAATAGAAATCAAGATCCTTCAATATGCCTTGCACCTGCTCGACAACCGGATCGCCCTTGATCGGTGCCGGCGCGCCGGATGGCCGCACGATGTTGAACGTCGTTTCCGGCTCGTCGGGCGCCGCGTGCGGAAAGCCCGCAATGCTGCGGGTCGCGAAGAATGCGCCGGCATGCGGGAAAGGCTGGTACCACAAGGCATTCGCAGAGACGTAGAACAGCGTCACCAGGAATGCCGTCGAGCCGCCCACCAGGACAGGGTTGCGCGAGATCATTCCGCCGACGGCGACAGCGCCGTCCTGAAAGGCGTTGCTGCGACGCTTGACCGCCTTAGCCTGTTTTGCGGAGCGAGCCATTTCTGTCCCCTTTCGCCATCGCTACAGGCATGGTCAGCACGCCGGCCTTCTCCGCCTGATGTCCCTTCGGTCCGTTCACCGGCAAGCTGATGGTCACCGTGGTGCCCTCGCCCGGCATGCTTTCGATGGACATCGTGCCTTCGTGCAGCGCCACCAGGCCCTTGACCAGTGAAAGGCCAAGACCAGTCCCCTCGAAACGGCGGGTATAGTCGTTCTGGATCTGCATGAAGGGCTTGCCGGGATTGGCGAAATCCTCCTCGGCGATGCCGATGCCGGTGTCCCTGACCCAGAAATGCAGGCGCGAACCGATCCGCTTGGCACCGACGACGACGTCGCCGCCGTCGGGGGTGAACTTGATCGCATTGGAGACCAGGTTGATCAGCATCTGCTGTACGGCGCGCTGGTCGGCATTGATGTCGCCGGCGTCCGGCGCGATCTGCGCCCGCAGATCGATGTTCTTGGCCTGCGCCTGCAGCTGCATCATCGACTGGCACATGTCGACCGCTTCCGCGAACCGGAACGGCTCCGGCTCGGTCGCATAAACGCCAGATTCAATCCTGGACACGTCGAGTATCGAGGTTACGACGGCGAGCAGATGCTGGCCCGAATCCCTCACCAGGCCGACATATTCCTTCTGGCGCGGATCCTTGAAGCCGCCGAACATCTCATGCAGCAGCATATCCGAGAAGCCGATGATGGCATTCAACGGCGTGCGCAGTTCGTGGCTGACCACCGCCAGGAAGCGCCCCCTCGCCACTTCGGCGGATGCGGCCGCCTCATTGGCCGCCGCGAGATCCTCGCGCAACCGGGCGATCTCGTCATTCTCGCGCAGGACGAGCGTAAAGACGTCACTCTGTTCCTCACCGCGCACCAGATCAAGCGAGAACGGGCGGTAATTGTCGGCCGTCAGGCTATTGCCGTTCTGAGGCAGGCGGATGCGCAATTCGAGCCGGCGCGACAGCGCACCGTCGCGCATGTCGGCCATTGCGCTGAGATAGGAAACGCGATCCGACAGATGGACGCGATCGAAGAGGCCGTTTCCAGACAGCAGTTCGGGCGGCAGTTTCAAAAGCGTGCGCGCTTTCGGCGACGCGTCCAGGACCTCGCCATGGCGGGCGACCCGCAAGACCACCGCATCGATGATTTCTTCGAGCCGGTCGGCAGTGTCGACCACAGCCGCGTCGGCCGTGTTTTGAAACGCCGATGCACGCGGCATCAGCGTAAGCGCCCACGCCAACGGCACCAGCCAGTGCCACGCCGCGATCTGCGCTCCTGCGAACGGAAATACGGTTCCAGCCAAAGGCTGAGCCAGGATGGCGACAGCGGCCGACACGGCTCCCCACAGTGCTGCACGTCGCGAGCCGCCGATCCACCAGGCTTCGAAAGGCAGCGCCAGGACAAGCATGGCGACAGGCGAACTCAGCCCGCCCGCGGCGGCAATGAGACTGCCGAGAGAAATGCCGGCCAGCATCAGGGCGAGCCCACTCGCCATCGCCATCTTGCCGGTCGCCGCCACCAGTAAGGCGACGAACCAGCAC
>NZ_RZPQ01000616.1:0-3546 GCF_003999135.1 Mesorhizobium sp. M7A.F.Ca.CA.004.06.1.1
GGCAGTTCGCCCGCGCCATAGATTTCGCGATGACTGGCGCATATCTGCTCGGTCAGCGTTGTTCCCGACCGTGGCATGCCGACGATGAAGACCGGGCGTCTCGACGGATTTCCCAATTTCGACCGCGCCGCGAAGAAGTCGGCATCGAAAGTGTCGATGAAACTGTCGTAAAGCTGGGTGTGCCGGTCAATGTCGAAATCATTGCCGGAAATTGCCTTGGCCTGCGCGAAATGGCGGATGGCCAGGCGATACTCGCGCTGATCGTTGAGCATCTTGCCGGCGGCGTGGTGCAGCACCACCCGCTCGCGATCGGTTGTCATGGGCAATTCCAGGCGAGCCCGTATTAAAGGCAACGCTGGATCGTCCTTGACCGCCCGGCGCGCTAGCGCCATTCCGGCCAGCGCCTCGACATGGCTCGGGTCGATGGCAAGCGCGCGGCCAAAACATTCGACCGCCTCGGCCTGCCGGCCGATGTCGGTGAGCAGATCGCCCATACCGGCAAGGGCCGTCAGCGACTGGCTGTCGACCGCCAGCGCCCGGCGATAGAAACCTTCGGCGACGTCGCCCTCGAGCTGGCTGCGGTAGGACCGGCCGAGATTGCACAAAGCTTCGATGAGCCGGCCGTCGAGCGCGATCGCCTTCTTTAGATGTTTGCGGGCGCGCTCGATGTCACCGGTGACATTATAGGCGTTGCCGAGATTGTTGCGGAAGATAGCGTTGCCCGGTTCGAGCTTGACCGCCCTTTCCATATAGGCAATGGCGGCGTCATGATGCTCGGCCTCGATGGCCAGAGTGCCCATGAGGTTCAGCGCCATGGCATTTTTCGGCTGCGTGCGAAGCACCGTCTGGTAGCAGAACTCGGCCTCGCGAAAACGCTTGCGCCGTTGCAGGTCGATGCCGCGCTGCAATGTCTTTTCCGCCGGTTCACCGGCGGTCGGAAGGGAGGCTGGCATTATTGCCGGCAGACCCAGAGGTTGCCGGCGGGGCAAAAGCGGCATCCGTCAAATCCAGGTCGCGGCTTGTGACAGGCCGGTCAAATCAGAACTTGTAGATAACGCCAAACTGCAGATTGTGGGAGTACAATTTGGCATCCTTGTAGGTATTGCTGCCGTCATTGTCGTCCAGATCGACGTTGGAGACGGCCTTGAAGCGATAGCCGAAATCGAGGTCGACATTCTGCGTCACCGCATAGGTGACACCGGTTCCCAACTGGCCGGCGAAACCCCAGCCGCCAGGCCCATATCCAAAGTCGTCACCGTCAAAATGGGTATCGGCGGTAACATAAGCTGCGCCGATACCGCCGCCGACATAGAGCTTGGCATCGCCAAAATGCGCAACGTCGGCCCAGACATTGGCGAGCAGATAGGTCGCTGACAAATTGCCGGCCGCATCGCCTGAGTTGAAGACAACACCGTCGTAACTGCCGCTAAAAGAACTTGCTTTGTAGCGCGCGTAGGACAATTCGCCTTCGACACGAAACACATCGTTGATGCGCCGACCGACAGCACCGCCGATCACGAAGCCAGTATTAAGATCGACTGAATACCGAGAACCATCGTAGTCCGTCTTCACATCATTGGGGAAACTGGCGCCACCAAACAGTGTGACATACCAGAGATCCTCGGCCCTCGGGGCGTCGACGACAGCATCGGCGGCGTGCGCCGAACTCCAGCCAAGCCCCAATGCGAGTATCGATACCCCAGCCAGCAAACGCAGTTTCATCGTCGATTCCCCGCTCAATAACACTGAATGGCACTCAGCTCGGCTCAGGGGAAGATGTCAACGGACGGACGAAGTCGAGGCGACCTTTTGGGACACCTCGTTGCTATACAGCAACACAGCAGCATTGTTCAGGCGAAAGCAGGAGTAAGGTTGCTGCTGGTCGCAATTCGAGCGGCGAGAGGGGGAAACCTAATCGCGTCTCTCTGCCTGCCTAGCCGCGACCCGTCTCATGGCAATCACCCGGCGGCGGCGGATTTCGGTGCGCATCGCCATCAGGTGCAGCGCGAAGAACAGCACGGTGAAGCCGAGCGCCATCACCAGCAGCGGCCATAGCAGGCTGGGGTCGATGGTGGAGCCGCCCATGCGGAACACCGAGGCCGGCTGATGCAGCGTGTTCCACCAGTCGACCGAGAACTTGATGATCGGGATGTTGATGAAGCCTACCAGCGTGATGATGGCCGCGGCCCAGGCGGCGCGGCTGGCATCGTCGAGCGCGCGGGTCAGCGCGATGATGCCGAGATACATCAGGAGCAGCACGAACACCGAAGTCAGCCGAGCATCCCAGACCCACCAGGTGCCCCACATCGGCTTGCCCCAGATCGAACCGGTGATCAGCGCCAGCGCGGTGAAGACGGCGCCGATGGGCGCTGCGGATTTCAGCGCGACATCGGCCAACGGATGCCGCCAGACGAGCGTGCCGAGCGCCGAGACCGCCATCAGCGTGTAGCACATCATGGCGAGCCAGGCGAAAGGCACGTGGATATACATGATGCGGACGGTGATGCCCTGCTGGAAATCCTCAGGCGCGGCGAAGCTCATATAGAGCCCCACGGCGAGGATCAGTGTGGCGATCGTGGCCAGCCATGGCACGACCTTGTCCGCCAGCCCGACGAAGCGCGTCGGGTTGGCGAGATCCATCCAGCCGGTCAGGCGTGAAGTCGTGTCGCTCATGCGGTTCTACATAAACCGCCAACGCGTTTGGGGCAATCGAGCGGTGGTGTCGCAGACGCAATTGGGGCGGCCGTGCCTGTACTCTCACCCGGACCTACGGTCCGACCTCCCCACAAGGGGGAGGTAAAAGAAAGAGGCTCAGGCAGCCGCTTCCTGCTGTTGCTGCACGGTGCGGCTGAGGCGGCGAACCTCCTCGTCGTTGAGCAGGCCGCCGGCGCGCAGCAGGCTGGCGAAGCGGCCATTGCGCAGCGACAGCTCGGTGAAGCCGCCCATCTCGACCACCCTGCCCTTGTCCATGAACACGACCAGATCGGCGTCGCGAACGGTGGTCAGGCGGTGGGCGATGATGAAGGTCGTGCGGTCGCGGCGCAGCTCGTCGATCGCTTCCTTGACGCGGTCCTCGGTCTCGACGTCGAGCGCGCTGGTCGCCTCGTCGAGCACCAGGATCGGTGCGTCCTTCAGCACGGCGCGGGCAATGGCGATGCGCTGACGTTCGCCGCCCGAGAGCTGCCCGCCACGTTCGCCAACCACCGTGTCGTAACCATTGCTCTTCGACAGGATGAAGTCCTGTGCGGCAGCCGCATTGGCGGCGGCATGGATCTCGTCATTGCTTGCATCGGCGCGGCCAACACGGATGTTGTCCTCGATCGAGCGGTTGAGCAGCCCAGCATCCTGGAACACGGTGGCAATCGAATGGCGCACCGACTTGCGGGTCACGGTGCGGGTGTCGATGCCGTCGATCAGGATACGGCCATGGGACGGCGAGAAGACACGCTGCAGCAGGTTGATGAGCGTGGTCTTGCCGGCGCCCGTCGGGCCCACGATGGCGACGGTCTGGCCGGCCTGCACCTCGAAGGACACGTCGTCGATGCC
>NZ_RZPQ01000617.1:0-3543 GCF_003999135.1 Mesorhizobium sp. M7A.F.Ca.CA.004.06.1.1
CTATCGAACTGTTCCTAGCCACCTCGTAGAGAGGGTGCAAACCCTTGCTGGTCCTCGCCGCTTCGGTTAGGACACGCCCACTCGCAATATGTCATCGATTACTTAGCAAAAAAGACCCCAGCTCATGGCCGACAAATCGGAAAAGACGAAAGCGCGACTGCCGCGCGGTTTTGCCGACCGCAGCGCCGAGGACATCCGCGCCGTCGAGAAGATGATGGCGACGATCCGCTCGGTCTATGAGCTTTACGGTTTCGAACCGGCAGACCAGCCGCTGATCGAATACACCGATGCGCTCGGAAAATTCCTGCCCGACCAGGACCGGCCGAACGAAGGCGTGTTCTCCTTCCAGGACGATGACGACCAGTGGCTGTCGCTGCGCTACGACCTGACCGCGCCGACGGCCCGTTTCGTCGCCGAGAATTACGAGCGCCTGCCCAAGCCTTACCGCAGCTATCGCTCCGGCTGGGTGTTCCGCAACGAGAAGCCAGGCCCCGGCCGCTTCCGCCAGTTCATGCAGTTCGACGCCGACACGATCGGTACGCCGGGCGTGGCCGCCGACGCCGAGATGGCGATGATGATGGCCGACGTCATGGAAGCGCTCGGCATCAAGCGCGGCGACTACGTCATCCGCGTCAACAACCGCAAGGTGCTGGATGGCGTGCTGGAGGCGATCGGCCTCGGCGGTGAGGAGAATGGCGGCCGCCGGCTGACGGTCCTGCGCGCGATCGACAAGCTGGACAAGCTCGGGCCGGAAGGCGTGAAGCTTTTGCTTGGCCCGGGCCGCTGGGACGGCGGCAAGGAGGGCGAAGGCGACTTCGCCAAGGGCGCCGGGTTGAACAACGGGCAAGCCGAGGCGGTTCTTCTCGCGACTGCGAGGACCATACAAGCCGGCCAGGATTCCACGGTCAGTTCGAACGCCATCTACCAGGAAGGCGTCGGCGAACTCGCCACGATTAAAGCGCTGGTCAGGGCGGCGGGATATGGCGAGGACCGTATCGCCATGGACCGCTCGGTCGTGCGCGGCCTCGAATACTACACCGGCCCCGTCCTCGAAGCCGAGCTTCTGGCCGAAATCCCCAACGAGGACGGCCAGATCGTACGCTTCGGCTCGGTTGGTGGCGGCGGCCGCTACGATGGCCTTGTTTCCCGCTTCCGCGGCGAGCCTGTGCCGGCGACCGGCTTTTCCATCGGCGTCTCCAGGTTGATGACCGCGCTGAAGAACCTCGGCAAGCTCGACGCCTCGGACGTGATTGCTCCTGTCGTCGTGCTGGTGATGGACAAGGACACCGACAGCCTCGGCCGCTACCAGAAGATGGTGGCGGAGCTGCGCGCCGCCGGCATCCGTTCCGAAATGTATCTCGGCGGCGCCGGCATGAAGGCGCAGCTCAAATATGCCGACCGGCGCGGCTGCCCGGTCGCCATCATCCAGGGCGGCGACGAGCGCGCCAAGGGCGAGCTGCAGATCAAGGACCTGATCGAAGGCGCGCGCATGTCTGCCGAAATCACCGATAACGCCGAATGGCGCGCCGCGCGCCCGGCGCAGGTGACGGTGGCGGAGGGCGAGCTGGTCGCCGAGGTGAAGAAGATTTTGGCGGCGCAGGCCGAGGAGAGGGCGCGTGGCAAGTAGAGGCCGCGTTCTACGGCGCCCCCCTCTGTCCTGCCGGACATCTCCCCCTCTAGGGGGGAGATTGGCAGCTTGGCCGAAGGCATTCTCCTTGCAACCTTTGAGATTGGCGAAAGCCGAGCCGACATCTGATCTACCCCCTAGAGGGGGAGATGCCCGGCAGGGCAGAGGGGGGCGCCGTAGAGCGCCGGCCTTCGCCTGGATCGTTGGCGCCTCTGGTTTGGGACCAGAGGGTCGTGCAGCACTGAGGTCAGCAAGTTGACCTCCCGCACCCCCGCCATCTCCACCGACATCACCAACCTCTTCGCCACGCGCAACACGCACGCCGTCGAGGTCGCCATATTGCAGCCGGCGGACCCCTTCCTCGACATGGCCGGCGAGGATTTGCGCCGCCGCATCTTCCTGACCGAAAGCGAGACCGGCCAGACGCTGTGCCTGCGGCCGGAATTCACCATCCCCGTCTGCCTCGACCACATAAGCTCGCAGGCCGGCACACCCCGCCGATATTCCTATCTCGGCGAGGTGTTTCGACAGCGCCGCGAAGGCGGCAACGAGTTCTTCCAGGCCGGCATTGAGGATCTCGGTGACCGCGATACCGCTGGAGCCGATGCCCGCTCGGTAGCCGACGCGCATGCGCTGCTGTCGCTGGTGCTGCCTGGTCAGGCGCTGGCGATCACGCTAGGCGACCAGACCATTTTCGAGGCGGTTCTGGCTGCCCTCGGCCTGCCGCGCGGCTGGCGCATGCGCCTTGCCCGTGCGTTCGGCTCGGCGCCGATGCTTGAGACGGCTCTCGCCGATCTCGCCAACCCGCCGCGCAACGGCCAGCTTTCCGGGCCGGTCGCCGCCCTCGTCCTCGATGGTGATCTGGACGGTCTTTCCGCCCATATCGCCAGCGGCATGGAAGAGGCGCGCCTGTCGGCGTCCGCCGGACGCGCGCCGTCCGACATTGCCCGGCGGCTGATCGAGAAAGCCGAGTTGCGCAGCGTTCGGTTGTCGAGCGGGGCCTTTTCCGCGCTGAAGGATTTTCTGGCGATCGACGTTCCGCTTGATGGCGCGGCCCAGGCACTGGAGACCTTCGCCACCGGCGCCGGGCTGTCGCTCGATGTCGCGCTGGAAAAGTTCGCTGCCCGCGCCAAGGCGATCGAGGCGCACGGCTTGCCGGCCGATAAAATCCGCTACGACGCCGCCTTCGGCCGCCCGCTCGATTACTACACCGGCCTGGTTTTCGAAATCGCGGCCGACAATGGCGACCGGCCGCTGGTCGGCGGCGGCCGCTATGACCGGCTGCTGACCCTGCTTGGCGCGAAGACGCCTATCCCCGGCGTCGGCTTTTCCGTCTGGCTCGATCGCATCGAGGCATTGCGGGAGACGGCGCCATGATCACGCTGGCGATCCCGTCGAAAGGCCGACTGAAAGAACAGGCGCTGGAAGTACTGGCCAAAGCCGGCCTCGCCGTCAGCCTGCCCGGCGACGAGCGCAAATACCACGCCCGCGTCGAGGGCCTGGACGATGTCGAAGTGGTGTTCCTGTCGGCTTCCGAAATATCAGGGGAGATCGGCCAGGGCGCCGTCGATCTCGGCATCACCGGCGAGGACCTGGTGCGTGAAAACCTCGCCGACTGGGAGAGCCGCGCCGAAATCGTCGCCCGTCTCGGCTTCGGCAATGCCGATGTGGTGGTTGCCGTGCCGGACATCTGGCTCGACGTCGACACCATGGCCGATCTCGACGACGTCGCCGCCGATTTTCGCCAGCGCCATGGCCGGCGGCTGCGCATCGCCACCAAATACTGGCGGCTGACGCAGCAATTCTTCTCGCAGAAGCACGGCATCCAGGTCTATCGCATCGTCGAAAGCCTCGGCGCTACCGAAGGCGCGCCGGCGGCCGGTCTGGCCGATGTCATCGTCGACATCACAACCACC
>NZ_RZPQ01000618.1:0-3543 GCF_003999135.1 Mesorhizobium sp. M7A.F.Ca.CA.004.06.1.1
GGCAAAACCAAAATGGTCATCCGCATGGCGCTGGCGCGAAAACTCCTCGTCATTCTCAATGCAAAAGCACGCGATGCGCGCATGGAGTTCGCCAATGCAACTTGACACCACAGATAGTCGCTCATTGTCCTGCCGGACATTTCTCCCCGTATAGTGACGGGGAGAAAGACGCAGTCATCGGCGCTTTCGCCAATTTTCAAATAGGTGCCGAGGGCGCGGCTGCCCTCTTCTCCGTCACTATACGGGGAGAAGGTGCCGGCAGGCGGATGAGGGGCAGCGCCCGCCTTCGTCCTAAAGAGTACCACCCCTGTTCCACCCCCGACCCCGGTCGCCGAACATCACATAACCAGCATCCGTCACCGCCAGCGTGTCCTCCAGCTTGATGAAGCCGCGCGTCGGGTGGAGCATGGTCGTCTCCACCGATAGCACCATGTTCTTCTCCAGCGGCTTTGCCGCATAGGTGCCTTCATAGGTCACCGGGTGGTTGGTCATCAGGAACGGCGCCTCGTGCGTGATCAGGCCCATGCCATGGGCGAAGAAATCCGTGTAGGCCGCGACCTTCGAAGCCTTCAGCACGCCCTCGGCATGGGAAATCATGTCGCCGCCCAGCGTGCCCGCTTTGACTTTTGAGAAGGCCGCCTGCTGCACCGTCTCGACCTCGGCCAGCAGATCTTCCAGTTCGGCATCCGGTTCCCCGAGAATGCCCATCCGGCAGAGGTCGCCGATATAGCCGTGAAAGTTGCCGCCGGAATCGATTGACAGCACCTCGCCTTTTTTCCACGCCTGCGGCGAGGCGGCGCGGTTGTGGCTGGAGCCCAGCGTCAGCAGGCAATATTCGAAATGGATGCCGCGATTGGTTTCCTCGCGCCGCAGCTGTTCGATGATCTCGCCCTTGGTCGTGCCTTCGCGCGCCCAGGCTATGGTCGCCAGCATGGAATCGGTGATCAGTTCAGAGGCCGTGCGCAGCTTCTCCAGTTCGGCATCGGTCTTGATGGCGCGCATGCGCTCCAGCATGTCGGTCGCATCGATCAGCCTGGCGTCCGGCAACGCCTTGCGGATCAGCGTATAGGCGTCCGACGGCAGGAAGCCGGGCTCGATGCCGATGCGCGCGCCCGCCTTGCCGATCTTCTGCAGATGCTCGACCGCAAGGTTGGCGGCGTCGAGCGTGCCCCAGCAGGCGGCGTGCAGCGTCGGCGTCCAGAACGGGTTGTTCTGATGCTCGCCGCCCTCCATGCGGTTGCCGATATAGGCGGCATGGTCCGGCCCGCCTTTCTCGTACACGACAATCGGCAGGTAACGGCTGTGGCCGATCGCATCCATGGCGGCGAAGAAGATGAACTTGTAGCCGCCCAGCAGATATTGCGTGTTGTGCTTGGAGGTGGCGAGCAGCACATCGATGCCGGCCTCCTCCATCAGCCGGTCGACCCTTGCCTGGTCGAACGGGATATTGCCGACCGCATTCTTGCCCGGAGCAATGTTCATCTCTCTCTCCCTGAATAGCCGGATCGCCGCTGTTCCGCTCCCGATCCCTTGGCAGCGGTCAAATCTGCACCACTTTGCCCGTTCTGGTCCAGCCAGAAACAGATGAAATGTCGCCTCTCTATGACTCCGCGCTGTCATTCGTCGCATATTCAACCAATCTGGTCCTACCAGAATGATCAAATTGAGCCACGCCCTCCAAACTGGTCCAGCGGACGAAAATTTCAAAGCCAAGCGAGGATGCGCCAATTCCGTCTCTGGCGAAACCCTCGGCAAGGCTCATAATCGCCGCCGCAAGGATGCCGGTGGGCTTGCCGGCGTCCGAGGGGTTGGCGCACCCGACCGGGTCGCGGAGAGGACGGAGTTCGATCATGTCAGGTTTCACGATTTCCAGACGCACGATGCTTGCCGGCTCGGCAATGCTGCTGGCCTCCACCGCAATGCCGGCACCGGGCTGGGCGCAGACGCCAAAGAAGGGCGGGCGACTGGTGCTTGCCGCCGATTCCGAACCGCGCAACCTCAACCCGGCGATCGTCGCCTCCAACGGCGTGTTCTTCATCTCCAGCAAGATCGTCGAAACGCTGGCCGAAGCCTCCTTCGACGGCAAAGACGGTCTCGCGCCACGGCTGGCGCTGAGCTGGGAAGGTGCCGCCGACGGGCTCTCGGCGACGTTCAAACTGCGCGACGGCGTCAAATGGCATGACGGCAAGCCGTTCACCTCGGCCGACGTCGCCTTCTCGGCGCTGCAGATCTGGAAGCCGCTGCAGAATCTCGGCCGCACCGTATTCAAGGATCTGGCCAGCGTCGACACCCCCGACGATCTCACCGCCGTGTTCAAATTCGCCAAGCCGACGCCGTTCCAGCTGATCCGCAACGCGCTGCCGGCGCTGAGCAGTGTGGTGCCGAAGCACATCTATGAGGTCGGCAAGATCGAGGACAACCCGGCCAACAACGCGCCCATCGGCACCGGACCGTTCAAATTCGGCGAGTACAAGGCCGGCCAATATTACCGGCTGACCAAAAACGCCGACTACTGGGGCAAGGACGAGCCCTATCTCGACGAGATCATCTATCAAGTGCTGCCGGATCGCACGTCAGCGGCGAGCGCGCTGGAGGCCGAGGAGATCCAGCTCGCAGCCTTTTCCGCCGTGCCGCTGGCCGACCTCGACCGCATCTCCAAGGTGCCGGGCCTGAAGGTGATCTCCAAGGGTTACGAAGGGCTGACCTATCAGCTCGTCGTCGAGATCAACCATCGCCGCAAGGAACTGGCCGACCTGAAAGTGCGGCAGGCGATCGCGCATGCCATCGACAAGGATTTCGTCGTCAAGACGGTGTTCCTCGGCTATGCCGCGACAGCCACCGGTCCGGTGCCGAAGAACGATCCGCAATTCTACACCGCCGACGTGCCGACCTATGCCTTCGACGTCGCCAAGGCCAACGCGCTGCTCGACGAGGCTGGCTACAAGAAAGGCGCCGACGGCAACCGCTTTTCGCTCAAGCTGCTGCCTGCGCCCTATTTCAACGAGACCAAGCAGTTCGGCGACTATCTGCGCCAGGCGCTCGCCGCCATCGGCATCGATGCTCAGCTGGTCAACAACGACTCGGCCGCGCACATCAAGGCGGTCTACACCGACCACGCCTTCGACCTCGCTGTCGGCCCGCCGGTGTTCCGCGGCGACCCGGCGATCTCGACCACCATCCTGGTGCAGAGCGGCATTCCGGACGGCGTGCCGTTCTCCAACCAGGGCGGCTACAAGAACGACGCGCTCGATGCGCTCATCGCCAAGGCATCGGAGACGCTCGATACATCAGCCCGCACCGACCTCTACAAGGAATTCCAGAAGGAGGTGGCCACCGACCTGCCGCTGATCAACGTCGCCGAATGGAGTTTTATCAGCGTCGCGCGCGACACCGTCGGCAACATCGCCAACAACCCGCGCTGGGCGGTGTCGAACTGGGCGGACACGTATTTGGAATCGTGACAGAATTGCGCGGATGAGAGTTCGCGAAATCAGCGTAGGCGTTGAGCCCTACGAGGCCCCCCTCTGTCCTGCCGGACATCTC
>NZ_RZPQ01000619.1:0-3538 GCF_003999135.1 Mesorhizobium sp. M7A.F.Ca.CA.004.06.1.1
TCGGTGCGGCGACCATGAAGATGATCAGCAGCACCAGCATCACGTCGACCATCGGCGTGACGTTGATCTCGGACATCAGTGCATGGTGACGGCCGCGCCGCCTGTGGCCGCGCCCGCCGCGCCCTCCCATGCCCATGGACATACCCATCTGCTACTCCTCAGGCCTTGGGGGCCACTTTTTCATCGATTTGGCGCGAGAGTATGGCGGAGAACTCGTCGGAGAACCCTTCCATGCGCACGGCTATCTTGCTCGCATCGGACGACAGCTTGTTGTAGGCGATGACGGCCGGAATGGCGGCGAGCAGGCCGATGGCCGTCGCCAGCAACGCTTCGGCGATGCCCGGCGCAACCACTGCGAGACTGGTGTTCTTGGAGCCGGCGATCGCCTGAAACGACGTCATGATGCCGATGACGGTGCCGAACAGGCCGATGAAAGGTGCCGCCGAGCCGGTGGTGGCGAGGAAACCTAGGCGGCCTTCCAGCTTTTCCATCTCGCGGGTCAGCGCCAGGTCCATCGCCTTGTCGATGCGGGTCTGCAGGCCGAGCGGCGACTTGGCGCCCTTCTCGAAACTCTTCTTCCACTCGCGCATGGCGGCGACGAAAATGGCGCCCATGCCGGTGGTCTTGCGGTCGGCGAGCGTGCGGTAGAGCTCCTCCAGCGACTGCCCCGACCAGAACACCTGTTCGAACCGGTTGAGCGCCAGCCGCATGCGGGCATAGGAAACCAGCTTGTCGACGATGATCGCCCAGGTCCAGACCGAGGCGCAGAGCAGGCCGATCATGACCAGCTTGACAACCCAGCTGGCCGAAACGAACAGCGACCAAACCGACAATTGCGCGCCCGGGTCGGCGAGTGCGATATTTTCCATCGTTACGTCCTTAAGATTTTCCGGGCGAAGCTGGCGGCTGGCCCCTGGCATCCCTTGTGGTCGGTTCGCACGAAGCTACCGGAACAACCCCAAACTGTGCCGTTATCGGCCTTTTCGGGGCAAATATTGGTGAAAGGAAGGCGTTCGATAACGCCAATCTTCACCAATCTCTTCATGAACCGTTATGGTTAAGGATGGGTTAGTATATAAGGCGCGGCGCATTGCCACGCCCAATGGCAAGGCCATCAATTCAATGGCTGCGCTAGGGTGTGCTGAGATTCAGGTCAGGCCGAGCCGAAAGCGGTAGATTCCGAGAACCGGAGCGGAGCGTACTTTCGTACGTGAGCACAGTTCTACCGCGATGCGGTAGAACGGGGAAGCGCAGGAAGCTGCTGTTTGCAGGCCGGCATCACCTGAATATCAGCGCACCCTCGGCATGAATGCCGCCACCCATTCCCTGGGAAAACGCCTTGGGCGGCCATTCTCACCGATGATCGCCGCCTCGACCTTGGCCTCGACCAGCAGTTCGTCGCCACGCTTGAGCTGCTGCGCCATGAAGATGCGCGCGCCGGAAATCTCCTCGGTGCGGGTGTCGACCGTCAGGATGTCGTCGATGCGGGCGGGGCCGCGAAAGTCGATCTCCATGCGGCGCACCACCCAGACTATTCTTTCGCCATGCTTGCCATCGGCAAGCTCTGTGTGGTGCACGCCGGTCAGCCGGAGATAGTCGGAGCGACCGCGTTCGAAGAATTCGAGATAGCGCGCATGGTAGACGACGCCGGAGAAATCGGTGTCGGCATAATAGACCCGCGCCATCAGCCGATGGCCGAACGTGGTCAGCGCGCCGGAAAGCCCGGCCAGCAGCGTCGCCGATTCACCATGATCGCCCATTGCGCTTCCTTTTTCAGCCCCGACCAGGCACCGGTTTCCCGCGGAACATAACATCGGATGGCACTGTTGACGGCGATGATCAAGAGTTTGACGGCGGCGCTGTTCGTGCTCGTGGCTTTGGCGCTGCCTGGCCAGGCCGCGACATTCTCGATGAAGCGCGGCCTCAACCTCGACCAATGGGTCACATGGCCCGGCGAAGACCAGTGGGGCGACGCCGAAGCCATCCTGCCCTATCCGGAATGGCGCAAATTCCTTGGGGAGAACGACCTCAAGGCGCTGAAGGATGCCGGCCTCGATTTCCTGCGCATGCCGGTCGACCCTTCGCCTTTCCTGTCCGACCAGACCGTGGCCTTGCGTGACGACCTCTATGCCAGCGTGCTGGACTCCGTGCGCATGATCAACCGCGCCGGCCTGAAGGTTATCGTCGACATGCACCTGATCCCGGCCGGCGGCAGCCGCAAGATCGGCATGGCTGAAGTGATGGACGACCCGCGGACCTTCGACGCCTATGTCGAGATGGTCCGCAAGATGGCCCGCACGCTGGCCGGCGAAGATCCCACCCAGGTTGCCTTCGAGCCGATGAACGAACCGATCGTCGACTGCGACAGCGATGGCACCAGCCTGTGGCCGGACCGCCAGCGCAAACTGTTCGCCGCGGCGCGATCCTCGGCGACGAAACTGACCCTCGTGCTGACCGGCGCCTGCTATTCCGCGGCGAGCTCGCTGGAGAAGATCGACCCGAAGGCGATCCCTGACGACAACGTCATCTGGACCTTCCATTCCTACGATCCGTTCCTGCTCACCCATCAGGGAGCGACCTGGGCCGGCGACTTCATCCCCTATGTGACTGGCCTGCCCTATCCGTTGACCGCGGTGCCCAAGGCACAGCTCGACGTGACGCTCGACACCATCCGCGCCAGGATCAAGGCCGAGGCCCCGTGGACACGGCAGAGCGGCCTGCTTGCCTATCTCGACGAACAGGTCGCCAGCATGGACAGTCCCGACAAGTTGCTGGGCCTCATGGATGCGCCGTTCAAAAAGGTCGAGGCATGGGCGAAGGCCAACGGCGTCAAGCCGGAAAACATCTCGCTGGGCGAGTTCGGCATGATCCGCCAGGAATATGGCAACGCCTATGTGATGCCCGCCGAGTACCGGGCCGCCTATGTCAGGGACATGATCGGGCGCGCCGAAGCGCACGGCTTCTCATGGGCGGTGTGGAGCTATGGCGGCGCCTTCGGCATCGTCGACGCCTTCAACGGCGACAAGGCCGAACCGGATGTAATGGACGTGATCCGCGGGCTGCATTGATCGCTCAGCCAAGATCGGTCGAGAAGATTCCGGGCGCATTCAAAAAACGTACCGACGCAATGCTGAGCCAATGCCCGAGACGACGGGGCGGCGCACTGGAAAATTACTCTTCCTGGAACAGGTTGATCTGCTGCTGCGCCAGATCCTTCGGCGCGTCGAGGCCGAGATGGCGCCAGGCATTGGCCGTCAGCATGCGGCCGCGCGGTGTGCGCTGGATGAAGCCCTGCTGGATCAGATAGGGCTCGATGATGTCCTCGATGGCATCGCGCGGCTCTGACAGGCCGGCGGCGATCGTCTCGATGCCGACCGGCCCGCCGCCGAAATTGCGCGCGATCATGCTGAGATACCGCCGGTCGAGCGCGTCGAGGCCGAGCGCATCGACCTCCAGCCGGGTGAGCGCCTCGTCGGCGATCTTGCGGTCGACATGGCCGTCGCCGGCCACCGAGGCGAAATCGCGCACACGGCGTAAG
>NZ_RZPQ01000061.1:0-15316 GCF_003999135.1 Mesorhizobium sp. M7A.F.Ca.CA.004.06.1.1
TCAAGGCACCGCGCGGTTTGATGCCGTCGGCCTGTTTCAATTTGGGTTTCGCCTCGGACATACGCTCCGACAACGACCTCAAAATCAAAAGGTTTCATGACGTCAGCCGACTTGACCTGATATCAACGCACAGTGTCGGAGCCGGCCGCAAAAACCTTTTCGCCGCCGATCCAGACGCCCTTCGTGTCGAGATCGTCCGACAGAGCGACAATATCCGCAGCCGTGCCGTTGGCGAATCGGCCAAGTCGGTGCGACTGGCCGATTGCTTGCGCCGGATAGAGTGAGGCCATGCGCAAAGCCTCGGAAAGCTCGACCCCGACGACGCGGTGGATGAAACGAACGGCCGAGATCATGTCGAGATCGGCGCCCGCCAGCGTTCCGTCGGCGAGCCTCAGGCTGCCGTCCCTTCGATAGATGGTGCGGCCGTTGAGCGTGAACGACGTCATCTCGGTGCCGATTGTCGCCATGGCGTCGGTGACCAGCACGATCCTGGCCGGCCCCTGCTTGGCGCGCAGCGCGATCTTGATGGTGGCCGGATCGACATGGATGCCGTCGGCGATGAGGCCGGCCGACAAGCTGCCGATGTCGATGGCGGCGCCGACCAATCCGGGCTCGCGATTGCCGATCTGGCTCATCGCATTGAACAGATGGGTGACCATTGAGGCGCCGGCCGCGGCAAAGGCGCTGGCGGTGGCATAGCCGGTATCGGAGTGGCCAAGGCTGACGATGATGCCGGCCCTGGCGAGTGCCGCGACGCGCGCCGGCTCGACGGATTCAGGGGCAATGGTGGTGAGCAGCACCGGTAGTTTTTGCCGCGCGGCGATCAGCATCGCCTGATCGGCATCCGTCATCGGCCGGATCAGCACCGGATCATGCGCGCCCTTGCGGGCGACCGACAGATGCGGGCCTTCGAGATGCAGTCCGAGAAACCCGGGCACCTTCTGGCGCGCCGCTGCCTCGCCGGCGGCGACAGCGGCGGCCGTGATTGCAGGCGTGTCGGTGATCAGCGTCGGCAGCAGCGCCGTCGTGCCGAAGGGCGCGTGCGCGCGACAAATGGTTTCGATGGAAGCGACATCGGGATGGTCGTTGAGCATGACGCCGCCGCCGCCATTGACCTGTACATCCACAAAGCCCGGCGTCAGAAGGCCGCCGCCGGTGTCGACGACGCGGATATCCGAGGGGACGGCGCCCGTTGGCAAAATAGCCTCGACGAGACCGTCGCGCACGACAAGTGCGTGGCCTTCATGCCAGTCGTCGCCGTCGAAAATCCGGGCTCCAGTCAGGGCAAAGCGATCGCTCATACTGTCTCCGTCACCTTGCGAAGATTGCGCGGCGTGTCCGGGTCGAGACCGCGATGGCGGGCAAAGGCCTCGACGAACATGTAGAAGGAGACGATCAGCGTCAGCGGATCGGTCAGCGGGTGGCCAGTGGCGACATGCGGCAGGCGCACGGCGCGTTTGGCAAGCGCCGAGGTGACGAACACCGGCGCGCCCTTGGCCGCCAGGCTGTCGGCGGCCTCGGCAATGGACGGTTCGGAGGCGTCGCGCGCGGCCAGCGCCAGCACCGGAAAATCGGGACCGATCAGCGCCAGCGGGCCGTGCATGACCTCGGCGGCGCTGTAGGCCTCGGCATGCATGCCGCAGGTCTCCTTGAATTTCAGCGCCGCCTCATTGGCCATCGCCGCCGACGGTCCGCGGCCGAGGATGAACAGCGACTTCTGCTTCTCGATCGTCTCGGAGAGCACGCTCATCCAGTCGCAGGCGATCGCCTTGCCGAAATGCTCCGGCAGGCGGGCAAGTGCGGCCAACAGCGCGTCGTCGCCCGTGGCATGCGCCATCAGAGCGAGGCCAGCGACGGCCGAATTGATGAAGGTCTTCGTGGCCGCGACGCTGCGCTCGGGGCCGGCCAGGATATCGATCGCATAGTCCGAAGCACGCGCCAGCGGCGAATCGGCGGTGTTGGTGATGGCGACGGTCAGCGCGCCCCCCGCCCGCGCGGTTTCGGCCATGGCGACGATATCGGGGCTCTTGCCCGACTGCGAGATTGCCAGGCAGGCCGAGCCGGCCAGCCTGAGCTTGCGGCCGTAGATCGAGGCGATCGACGGTCCGACCGATGCGACGGCCAGGCCGGCGGTCAGCTCGACGGCGTATTTCATGAAGGTGGCGGCATGGTCGGACGAGCCGCGCGCCACGGTGACGACGAACTGCGGGTCACGTTCACGGATGCCGCGCCCGGCCTCTGTCAGCACGGCGCCGGAGCCGTCGAGCAGGCGGGCGACCGCTTGCGGGACCTCCTCGATCTCGCGCCGCATATGGGTCATTTCTGCCGACATGGTCGGCTTTGTCGTGCTCATGGTCGGCCCTCTTCGCTCGGCCCTGTCAGCCGCAGTTCGGCGACGAAATCATAGGCGTCGCCTCGGTAGATGGAGCGGGTGAATTCGATCACCTTGCCGCTCGCCAGATAGGAAATGCGTTCGATGTGCAGGCCGGCAATGCCTGGCGGCACTTCGAGCAGGCGCGCGTCGCTGTCGCCGAGATTGGCGGCGGAGATGCGCTGCACCGCCCGCACCGGCCGGTTGCCGGTCAATTCCAGCGCCGCGTAGAGCGAGGAACCTATATCGGCCGGATCGGGCAACACGCTGGCCGACAGCGAGGCGCGTTCGATCGCCAGCGGCGTGTCGTTGGCAATGCGCAGGCGCGCCACCCGCGCCACCAGTTCGCTCGACGACAGGCCGAGCACCATCATCTCGTCGGGCGAGGGCGCGTAAAGGCCGCGGTCGAGCCATGCCGAACGCACCGCCATGCCGCGCCGCGCCATGTCCTCGGTGAACGAGGTCAGCCGCGACAGCGACTGTTCGACACGCTCCATGCGCGGCGCCACGAAGGTGCCGGAGCCGTGGCGCTGCACCAGGATGCCGCCCTTGACCAGGTCCTGCACCGCCTTGCGCACGGTGACCCGCGAAATATCGGCCTTGGTGGCGATGTCGCGCTCGGAAGGCAGCGCGTCGCCCGGCCCGATGAGGCCGCGATTGACCGCGTCCTCGATGCTCTTGCGAAGCTGCAGATAAAGCGGCGCGCCGCTTTGCGCCTGATGTTTGAGCGTGGCGAAGATCTGGTCGGCGGCCTCGCTCATCGAGTTGCCTCCGCGTGTCCGGCGAAAAGGCGGACCGCTATCTGCACCGCGCCGCCCAGCGCGTCGTCGAGCGGCGGCTTCAGCAGCGCCCGGTAACGGGCAGACAGGCGCGGCGCGTAGAGCGGCGCCAGCCCGCCGAGCAGGCACAGCGGCGCGTCGTCGGCGAGATCGAGCGCGCCGAGCGAGGCTTCGACATCGGCGACCACCCTGTCGAGGATCCAGTTGGCGACGCTGTCACCCTTCTCGGCATGCTCGAACACCTTGGGTGCGAAGCCGCCGAAATCGCCCGGCTTGGCATTGGTGGTGAATTCGACGACATCCTCCGGGTTGTTGCGGAACACGGCCAGCATGCTCTGCGTCAGCGGCGAACCTTCGCGGACGCCGTCATAGGCAAGCAGGGTCTGTTCGAGCAGGTCGCGGCCGATACGGGCGCCGCTGCCCTGGTCGCCAACCTGGAAGCCCCAGCCGCCGATGGCCCGCGATTTGCCTTGTCTGCGCGCCATATAGGCGGTGCCGGTGCCGAGGATCGCCATGGCGCCGTCGCCGGAGCCGACAGCGCCTTCCAGTGCGATCTCGGCGTCGGTCTCGACGCGGCTGATGCTGAACGGCAGGATCGCTTCGAGCTGCTGCCGGTAGGTGCCGACATTGGCGCCGGCCAGCCCGAGAATGGCCGGCGTCTGCGGGATCAGTTCCGCATCCTGCCCGGCGGCGAGAAACGCCTGCCGCGCGGCCTCGACGATGTTCGAGCGGGCGCCGGTCAAGTCGGTGCGGATGTTGGCGGCGCCGCTTTTTGCGCGGCCAATCACCGTGCCGTCCGCCGTTGCCAGGGCGGCCCTGCAGCTGGTGCCGCCGCCATCGATTCCGAGCACGAAATTCACGTGATTTCTCCTCCAGGCGGATAATACCAATAAAATACCAATAGCCAAGGGTTAATTTCCGTTTCAAAAAGATTAAGCCGTATTTTATTGAAAATCCTATGAATTTCGCCGGCTCAGCGATTTCCGGCCAGCGAATTCGTTAATGCGTGTGGACAAGTGGTATTTTTTTGGTATTGTTCTGGTATTGGAGGAACCGGGATGGCCGAAACGCGCACCGAAGCGCTTCACAAAAATGCCGAGGGGCTGGATATCCAGCCTCCGGACGCCATCCTTTCCTATCTGGCCGATGCGCAGATCGAAGCCGCCAAGGTCGTGCGCCATGCCATTCCATCCATAGCCAGGGCCGCCGAGATCATCGCCGGCAGGCTGAAGAGCGGCGGCAAGCTTGCCTACGCCGCGGCCGGCAGCTCAGGCCTGATGGCGCTGGCAGATGCGCTGGAACTGCCGGGCACCTTCGGCATTCACCGTGACCGCATCGCTATCCTGATCGCTGGCGGCGACGACGCTTTCCGCACGCTTGCCGGAGGGCCGGAAGACGATACCGAGGAGGCTGCGGCAGCGGTCGCCGAGGCCGGCCTCGGCAAGGGCGACTGCCTGATCGCTATTTCCGCCAGCGGCACGACGCCCTATGCCGTGCGGGCCATCGAGGACGCCCGGCTTCGGGGCGCCGCCACAATCGCTATTGCCAACAACGGCAACACGGCGCTGCTGCGCCTGGCCGATGTGGCCATCCTGCTCGAAACGCCGCCGGAGTTGATCGCCGGCTCCACGCGTATGGGCGCCGGCACCGCCCAGAAGATCGCGCTCAACATGCTGTCGACGCTGACCGCCATCCATCTCGGCCATGTGCATGACGGCTACATGGTCAATCTGATGGCCGACAACATCAAGCTGCGCGGCCGCGCGGCGCGCATCGTCGCCGCCGTCAGCGGGTGCGGCACGGACGAAGCGGCCCGCCTGCTCGAGAAGAGCGGCGGCGCGGTCAAGACCGCCATTCTGCTCGCCGCCGGCGCCGACAGCACCGACGCGGCGCAGAAGACACTGGAAGAGGCCGGCCAGAAGCTGCGCCCGGCCCTTTCCGCTATAGAGGGGAGCAAGGGCTCAAAAGCCTCCGTTCTCATCAAAACCGAACCTGAAAAAGGTCAACAGGGAGACTGAGCATGACAACGAAACTACTGACGGCACTGCTTTTGGGCACCAGCATTCTCGGCTCGGCCGGGGTTGCTTCTGCCGCAGACGTAACGCTCAACATCGAAAGCTGGCGCGGTGACGACCTTGCCATCTGGAAGGACAAGCTGCTCCCGGCTTTCGAAGCCAAGAACCCGGGCATCAAGGTGGTGTTCGCGCCCTCGGCTCCGACCGAATATGACGCAGCGCTCGGCGCCAAGCTCGCCGCCGGCTCGGCGGGCGACCTGATCACCTGCCGCCCGTTCGACAAGTCGCTCGAGCTGTTCAAGAAGGGCAACCTTGCCGATCTCTCGGCGCTGCCCGGCATGGAGAACTTCTCGCCCGTGGCAAAGTCCGCCTGGCAGACCGACGACGGCAAGGCGAGCTTCTGCGTGCCGATGGCCTCGGTCATCCACGGCTTCATCTACAACAAGGACGCCTTCGACAAGCTCGGCATCAAGGTGCCGGAGACCCGCGACGAGTTCTTCGCCGCGCTCGACAAGATCAAGGCCGACGGCACCTACATCCCGATGGCGATGGGCACCAAGGATCTCTGGGAAGCCGCGACCATGGGCTACCAGAACATCGGCCCCAACTACTGGAAGGGCGAGGACGGCCGCGCAGCACTGATCAAGGGCGAGCAGAAGCTGACCGACAAGGACTGGGTCGCGCCGTATGAGGAACTGGCCAAGTGGAAGCCTTATCTCGGCGACGGCTTCGAGGCGCAGACCTATCCGGACAGCCAGAACCTGTTCACGCTCGGCCGCGCCGCCATCTACCCGGCCGGCTCGTGGGAAATCGGCCTGTTCAACACCCAGGCCCAGTTCAAGATGGGCGCCTTCCCGCCGCCGGTCGAGAAGGCCGGCGACACCTGCTACATATCAGACCATACCGATATCGGCATGGGCCTGAACGCGGCTTCGAAGAACGCCGATGCGGCCAAGACCTTCCTGTCCTGGGTCGCCTCGCCCGACTTCGCCACCATCTACGCCAACGCGCTGCCGGGCTTCTTCAGCCTGAACTCCTCGCCGGTGAAGATGGAAGACCCGCTGGCGCAGGAATTCGTCTCCTGGCGCGGCAAGTGCAAGTCGACCATCCGCTCGACCTACCAGATCCTGTCGCGTGGCACGCCGAACCTCGAGAACGAGACCTGGGTTGAATCGGCCAACGTCATCAACGGCACCGATACGCCGGAAGCCGCGGCCAAGAAGCTGCAGACCGGTCTCGACAGCTGGTACAAGCCGGCCAAGTAAGAGCTCGGCTGAGCGCTGCTTTATCTCCCCCCTCGAGGGGGAGATGTCGCCGAAGGCGACAGAGGGGGTCGGTGGAGGCAGGCCGCGACTTGATCGTTGCTGGAAAGCGCGGTCAAATGTCGATGGCGCGCTGCCTTGACCGACCCCACCCGCCTCGCTTCGCGAGGCACCCTCCCCTCGAGGGGGAGGGAGGCGCCGCGCCTTTGGCGGCATTTGCCGAGACCTAAACGGCGGGGACCGAACTCATGGCCGCAGATATCAGACCGAAAAGACCGTTCCGCTGGCATATAGGCGTCTTCCTGGCGCCGGCGGTGCTTGTCTACACGGCGATCATGATCCTGCCGCTCGCCGGCACGCTGCAGCTGTCGCTGTTCCGCAACATCGAGCAGCACCAGGTCTTCGTCGGGCTGGAAAACTTCCGCACGCTGTTCGGCGACCCCAACTGGTCGGTGGGTTTCTGGAACGCGCTGAGGAACAATGTCTGGTTCTTCATCATCCACATGATCGTGCAGAACCCGATCGGCGTCATGCTGGCCGCGCTTCTGTCCAGTCCGAAACTGAGATTCGCGGCTTTCTACCGCACGGCGATCTTCGTGCCGACCATCCTGTCCTTCGTTATCGTCGGTTTCGCCTGGAAGCTGATCCTGTCCCCGTTGTGGGGCGTGGCGCCGCATCTGATGGACCTCGTCGGCCTGAAAAGCCTGTTCACGCCATGGCTCGGCAAGGAGCAATATGCACTGACCGCACTCAGCCTGATCTCGGTGTGGCAGTTCGTCGGCATCCCGATGATGCTGATCTACGCGGCACTGCTGTCGATCCCCGAAGAGGTGATCGAGGCCGCGGAATGCGACGGGATTACCGGCCTGTCGCAATTCTGGAAGATCAAGCTGCCGCTGATCCTGCCGTCGATCGGCATCATCTCGATCCTCACCTTCGTCGGCAATTTCAACGCCTTCGACCTGATCTACACCGCGCAAGGCGCGCTCGCCGGGCCGAACTATTCGACCGACATTTTAGGCACCTTCCTCTACCGCGCCTTCTTCGGCTTCCAGCTGCAGACCGGCGACCCCAATATGGGCGCGGCGATCGCCACGATGATGTTCCTGATCATCCTCGGCGGCGTCTGCGTCTACCTCTTCCTCGTCCAGACGCGCCTGCGTCGCTACCAGTTCTGAGGGGCCGAGAGATGAGCACCGCCACCCGTTCCGTGCCCCGCACCATCGGCGCCCACGCGATCCTTTTGACCTACACGGTGATCGCGCTGTTTCCGGTGATCCTCGTCATCATGAACTCGTTCAAGTCCCGCGCCGGCATCTTCGGCGCGCCTTTGACGCCGCCGACGCCAAAAACCTTCGACCTGATCGGCTACACGACCGTCATCGGCCAGGGCGACTTCATCCACTATTTCCAGAACAGCCTCGTCGTCACCGTCGCCTCGCTGTTCTTCGTGCTCCTGTTCGGCGCCATGGCGGCGTTCGCCCTGTCGGAATACCGCTTCCGCGGCAACTCGCTGATGGGGCTCTACCTGGCGCTCGGCATCATGATCCCGATCCGGCTGGGCACCGTCGCCATCCTGCAATTGATGGTGGCGAGCGGGCTGGTCAACACGCTGACGGCGCTGATCCTGGTCTACACCGCGCAAGGCCTGCCGCTTGCCGTGTTCATCCTGTCGGAGTTCATGAAGCAGGTCTCCGACGATCTGAAGAATGCCGGCCGCATCGACGGCCTGTCCGAATACACCATCTTCTTCCGGCTGGTGCTGCCGCTGGTCAGGCCCTCGATGGCGACCGTCGCCGTTTTCACCATGATCCCGATCTGGAACGATCTGTGGTTCCCGCTGATCCTGGCGCCGTCGGAAGAAACCAAGACGGTGACGCTCGGCGCCCAGCTGTTCCTCGGCCAGTTCGTCACCAACTGGAACGCCATCCTGGCAGCCCTGTCGCTGGCGATCATGCCGGTGCTGATCCTCTACGTCATCTTCTCGCGGCAGCTGATCCGCGGCATCACGTCCGGAGCCGTCAAGTGAACTCTGAAACACCCCTCCGCGTCGTCATTGCCGGCCTCGGCAATATGGGTCGCAGCCATGCGCTGGCCTACCATACCAATCCAGGTTTCCAGATCGCGGCGCTGATCAATCGCTCCGACGTGCCGCTGCCGGACGGGCTGTCGGATTACGGCATCAGGCGCTCCTTCGACGAGGCGTTGCGCGAGGAAAAGCCCGATGTCGCCTGCATCGCCACCTATTCCGACAGCCATGCCGACTATGCGGTGAGGGCGTTCGAGGCCGGTTGCCACGTCTTCGTCGAGAAGCCGCTGGCAACGACGGTGGCCGACGCCAGGCGCGTCGTCGCGGCGGCGAAGGCCAATGGCAGGAAGCTGGTGATTGGCTACATCCTGCGCCATCACCCGTCCTGGATCAGGCTGATCGCCGAAGCCCGCAAGCTAGGCGGCCCCTACGTCTTTCGCATGAACCTCAACCAGCAATCCTCAGGCCACACCTGGGAGACGCACAAGCAGTTGATGCAGACGACGTCGCCGATCGTCGACTGCGGCGTGCACTATCTCGACGTCATGCTGCAGATCACCGATGCGAAGCCGATCGAGGTGCGTGGCATGGGCGTGCGGCTGTCCGACGAGGTGGCGCAGTCGATGTACAATTACGGCCATCTGCAGGTGCTGTTCGACGACGGCTCGGTCGGCTGGTACGAAGCCGGCTGGGGTCCGATGATTTCGGAAACGGCGTTCTTCGTGAAGGACGTCATCTCGCCCAATGGCTGCGTGTCGATCGTCATGAAGGAAGGTGTGAAGTCCGATGACATCGACACCCACACCAAGACCTCGACCATCCGCCTGCACAGTGCGGCGACCGGCGCGGACGGCAAGTTTCTCAAGGCCGACGAGATGCTGTCGATGGAGGGCGAACCCGGCCATCAGGATCTCTGCGACCTCGAACAGGCCTTCGTGCTGAAGGCGATCCGCGAGGATCTCGATCTCACCAAACATATGGACGACGCGGTCAAATCGCTCGCCGTCTGCCTTGCAGCCGACGAGAGCGTGCGCAGTGGAAAGGCGGTGCGGTTGTGATCAGGGAATTGTCGTCAGGGGCTGCGCTCTACGGCGCCCCCCTCTGGCCTGCTGGCCATCTCCCCCTCAAGGGGGGAGATCAGCTTTCGGCACGGCCTTCGCCAATCACCAACGTTGAAAAGAGTGCGGCGGCGTCAAAGCTGCCAATCTCCCCACTTGAGGGGGAGATGGCCGGCAGGCCAGAGGGGGGTGTCTTGGCGCCCACATTCCAATCCGGAGGAACGAAGTGGGCTCGCTGAACATCGAGAACGTGAAGAAGGCCTTTGGGCCGGTCGAGGTGCTGAAGGGCATCAACCTCGAAGTGAACGACGGCGAGTTCGTTGTCTTCGTCGGCCCCTCCGGCTGCGGTAAGTCGACCTTGCTCAGGGTCATTGCCGGACTGGAGGATTCGACCTCGGGCCGTGTTGTGATCGACGGCGCGGACGTCTCGGCCACGCCGCCGGCCAAGCGCGGCATCGCCATGGTGTTCCAGACCTATGCGCTCTACCCGCATCTGACGGTGAAGAACAATATGGGCCTTGGCCTCAAGCAGGCCGGCACGCCCGCCCCGGAGATCGAGCGCCGCATCGGCATCGCCTCGTCGATGCTGTCGCTGGAGCCCTATCTCGAAAGGCGGCCGGCCGAACTCTCCGGCGGCCAGCGTCAGCGCGTCGCCATCGGCCGCGCCGTGGTGCGCGAACCCAAGCTTTTTCTCTTCGACGAGCCATTGTCCAACCTCGATGCGGCACTGCGCGTCAACACAAGGCTGGAGATCGCGCAGCTGCATCGCCGGCTGAAGGCAACGATGATCTACGTCACCCACGACCAGGTCGAGGCGATGACGCTGGCCGACAAGATCGTGGTGCTCAACGCAGGGAAAATCGAGCAGATCGGTGGCCCGATGGAGCTCTACAATTCGCCGGCAAATGAGTTCGTCGCCGGCTTCATAGGCTCACCGAAGATGAATTTCGTCGACGGCGCCAGGCTTGGCGAAACCGCCAAGACCATCGGCGTGCGGCCGGAACATTTGACCGTCGATCCGAAATCCGGCGCCTGGAAGGGAACGGTGGTGCACGCCGAGCACCTCGGCGCCGACACCAACCTTTATCTCGATTGCGAGAAGGCCGGTCTGATTACCGTGCGGATTTTCGGTGTTTATGATGCCGAGCCGGGTGCGACGCTGTATGCGACGCCGGATCCGGGGAAGACGTATCGGTTTGGTGCGGATGGGAAAGTGCTGAAGTAGCGCGGCGGCGCACCCCCCTCACCCAGCCTCCGCTTCGCTCGGCTGACCTCTCCCCGAGGGGAGAGGAGATTGTCAGCGCCGCCGCTCACCTCTTCTCCCCAGCGGGGAGAAGGTGGCCGCGAAGCGGCCGGATGAGGGGGCAGCGCTGACCCCGAAATGTAGTGCCTACAAATCAGCCTTGAACGTCTGCTTCTGCTGGCCCAGGCCCTCGATTCCCAGCTCCACCACATCGCCGGCCTTCAAGAACACCGGCGGCTTCATGCCCAGCCCGACGCCGGGCGGCGTGCCGGTGGAGATGATGTCGCCGGGGTGCAGCGACATGAACTGGCTGAGATAGGAAACCAGATACTTGACGCCATAGACCATGGTCTTGGTCGAGCCGTTCTGCATCGTCTTGCCGTTGACCGTCAGCCACATTTTGAGGTTCTGCGGATCGGCCACTTCGTCCTTGGTTACCAGCCATGGGCCGGTCGGGCCGAACGTGTCGCAGCTCTTGCCCTTGGTCCACTGGCCCTGCCGCTCGGCCTGGAAGGCGCGCTCGGAGACGTCGTGGGCAACGCTATAGCCGGCAACATAGTCGAGCGCATCGGCCTCGCTGACATACTTGGCGGTTTTGCCGATGATTACGGCCAGTTCGACTTCCCAGTCGGTCTTCTCCGAGCCGCGCGGGATCAGCACGTCGTCATCCGGCCCGACAATGGCCGAGCTTGCCTTCATGAAGATGATCGGCTCCGGCGGCACGGTGGCGCCGGTTTCGGCGGCATGGTCGGAATAGTTGAGGCCGATGCAGATGAACTTGCCGGTGCCGGCAACGCAGGCGCCAAGGCGCGGGCTGCCGGAAACCGCCGGCAGCGACTTCGGATCGAGCTTGGCCAGTGCCGCCAGCGATGCCGGGTCGAGCGTCTTGCCGCCGATATCGGTGACGTGAGCGGAGAGATCACGGATCGTTCCATCCGCATCGAGCAGGCCGGGACGTTCGCTTCCCACCTCGCCATAGCGCAGCAGTTTCATCTAAATCCTTCTCCTGATTGCGGCCTCGTGGCCTTTTGCAAACTTTCCGCCAAGGCGATTGCGCCTTCAAGGAACCGGCGGACCGTACCCATCGACCTGACTACGGACAAGCGCGATCGCCATACAAGATAGCCGGCGCGCGGGATTTTCAGACTCTTCGATCCCCTGTCAAACGCCGGGAAAGGGCCAGATCGTCCGGCTCGGCAAGATTTCCGCAGTCAGATCGACCAGCCGCCATCGATATTGTAGGCCTGCCCTGACGTATAGGTGGCGCCGGCCAGATAGACGGCGAGATCCGCGATCTCCTCCGGCGTGCCGAGCCGGCCCATCGGCTGGCGGGCGATGAAGGCTGCGCGGGCGGCATCGTAGTCGCCTTGCGCGTGCATGCGGTCCTGCAGCGACGGGCTCTCGACCGTGCCGGGGCAGATGGCGTTGCAGCGTATACCCTTGCCGACATAGTCGGCGGCGATCGCCTTGGTCAGGCCGATGACGGCGGCCTTGGTCAGGCCATAGACGAAGCGGTTGGGCACGCCCTTGGTTGAACTGGCCAGCGAGGCCATGTTGATGATCGATCCGTCGCCGCGTTCCAGCATGCCGGGCAGCACGGCCCGGCTGGTGCGGATCATGGCGCGAACATTGAGATCCAGCGCGAAATCGAGATCGGCTTCCTTCATCTCGAGGATCGAGCCGGAATGGACGAAACCGGCGCAATTGAACAGAACGTCGACGACGCCGATCTCGGCAAAGGCGGCGTTGACGGCTTCGTCGTTGAGTACGTCCAGCTTGCGGGTCTTGATCCCCGGCGTCCTGGCGAGTTCCGCCAGCAGTGCCTCGTTGATGTCGGTGGCGTGGACGATGGCGCCAGCTTTTGCGAACGCCAGTGCGCTCGCCTTGCCGATGCCTTGCGCCGCTGCCGTGACGACAACGACCTTGCCTGCCAGATCCGACATACTGTTCTCCTCGTCCGCTGGGGATAGTCCGGGTCTACCTGCGGCTGGCCAAGGCGTCATGTGCCAGTCACGCGTGATCGTGCAGCCTGCGCCGTTGACCGTTCACTGATAAAGATGTTTTTTCTCGTTAAAGAACATCTGTCCGTGCGTCAAGCCCGAACACGATCTCGACAGCACCGGCGGGACATCAATCGCCGTAAGGCACCCAGACATTCTTGACCTCGACGGCGCGGCGCAGGAAGGCGTCGCCGGCGGCTTCGTCGGATGCCCAGTCGAGGCTGCGGCCATTGCCGCTCCAGACGCGCTTGAGGTTGCCGATGGACTCTGCCTCCGCCTTGGCGCAGGTCTCTGCGTCGGCGAACACCCAGAGCCCGTCGACATCGTCATGCTTGGCCAGCACGCCGGCAAGTTCGGCGCTGCGGCCGGTGACGATGTTGATGGCGCCTGAGGGAATGTCGGAATATTCGATGACCTGGTAGAGATCGGTGGCCAGCAGCGGGTAGCGCTCCGACGGCACCGCAACCACGGTGTTGCCCATGGCCAGCGCCGGTGCGACCAGCGAGATCAGACCGAGCAGCGGCGAGCTATCGGGGGCGACGATGCCGACGACGCCGACCGGTTCATGAAGCGCCAGCGTCACGGCACGCGCCGGCGGCTGGTGCACGCGGCCCTCGAACTTGTCGGCCAGACCGGCATAGAGGAACAGCCGTTCAATGGATTGTTCTACCTCTTCCCGCGCGGCCTTGGGCGTAGCGCCGGTCAATTCGGTGAGACGGGCGGCGAACTCGCCGGCACGGCCGGAAAGATTCTCGGCCAGATAATAGAGCACCTGGGACCTGTTATAGGCGGTCGCCTCCGGCCAGGCCTTGGCACCGCGGGCGGCAGAGACGGCATCGCGGATATCCTTGCGGCTGCCGAGCCCAACTTCGCCGGCAAGCTTGCCCTTGGCGGTGGCGATGGCGAGCGAATAATTGCCGTCCGGCCGAACCTGCTTGCCGCCGATGAACAGCTTTGCGGTGCGGTCGATTGCCGAGCCGTCGGCCTGCTCGACTGGCTGTGCGGAGGTCGTCGCCGGCTTGATGACCGGGCCGAGCGGCAGCTTTGCCGTGAGATATTCGAACATGCCCTCGCGCCCGCCCTCGCGGCCGAAACCGCTCTCGCGGTAGCCGCCGAAGCCACAGGCGGCGTCGAACATGTTGGTGCCGTTGACCCAGACCACGCCGGCCTTCAATTGCGGCGCGACGTGCAAAGCAAGGTTGACGTTCTCGCTCCACACCGAGGCGGCGAGGCCATAGCGCGTGTTGTTGGCTAGCTCGATCGCTTCCTCGGTGTTGCGGAAGGTCATGGTCGCCAGAACAGGGCCGAACACCTCTTCTTGTGCCAATATGTTAGCCGGCGAAACACCTGTGGCGAGCGTCGGCAGATGGTAGTAGCCGGAAGACGGCAGCGCCGCATCCGGCTGCCAGCAGACGGCGCCCTGCCTGGCGCCTTCGGCAACCAGGCCCTTGACGCGGTCAAGCTGGGTCAAGTCGACCAGCGGGCCGATATCGGTGTTCTTGTCGAGCGGGCTGCCGACGCGCAGCCGGCTCATCCGCGTCTTGACCTTGGCGATCAGGGCGTCGGCGATGCCTTCCTGCACCAGCAGGCGCGAGCCGGCGCAGCAGACCTGCCCCTGGTTGAACCAGATACCGTCGACCAGGCCTTCGACGGCGCTGTCGAGATCGGCATCCTCGAAGACGATGAAGGCCGACTTGCCGCCGAGCTCCAGCGACAGTTTTTTCCCGGACCCCGCAGTGGCTTTCCTGATGATCTTGCCGACCTCGGAAGAGCCGGTGAAGGCGATCTTCTGGATGCCGGGATGGTTGACGATGGCCACGCCGGCCTCAGGTCCGCCCTGGACGATGTTGACGACGCCTTTCGGCACGCCGGCGCGTTCGCAGATCTCGGCGAACAGGATTGATGTCAGCGGCGTGAACTCGGCCGGCTTCAGCACCACCGTGCAGCCGGCGGCGAGCGCCGGCGCGATCTTCCAGGCCAGCATCAGCAGCGGAAAGTTCCACGGGATGATCTGGCCGACGACGCCGACGCCCTTGTGGCCGGGGAAATCCTTGTCCAGCGCCTGCGCCCAGCCGGCATGATGGATGAAATGGCGGATCGCCAGCGGCACGTCGATGTCGCGGCTTTCGCGGATCGGCTTGCCATTGTCGATTGTCTCAAGCACCGCGAACAGGCGCTGGTGGCGCTGCATGGCGCGGCCGATGGCATAAAGCACCTTGGCCCTGACATAGCCCGAGGCTGCCGACCATTTCGGCAACGCCTTGGTGGCCGCCGCCACCGCCGCGTCGATGTCGGCGGCATTGGCGTCCGAGACCTTGGCCAGCAGCTTGCCGGAGGAGGGCTCGCTGGTCTCGAAGGTCTTGCCGCCGGACGCGGCTTTCCAGTCGCCGCCGATGAACAGCGCCTTGGAAAAATCGCGCGCGGCAAGCCAGGCGTCGGCCTCGTTGCGGGCTTCCGGCGCCGGGCCGTACTCCATGGCGTGATAGCGGTCGAGGATGTTCATCAGGTGCCTCCTTCACCCTCCCCCTTGTGGGGAGGGTCGATCGGCAAGGCCGATCG
>NZ_RZPQ01000620.1:0-3533 GCF_003999135.1 Mesorhizobium sp. M7A.F.Ca.CA.004.06.1.1
CTGCCTGGCCTGCTCGGCGAGCGTCTTGTAGCGATCGGTGGTGATGACCCGCGCCGCCAGCCGCGACATCACCGCCGAGGTGTAGCCCGAACCGGTACCGATCTCGAGCACGCGGTTGCCCTGCTCGATAGCGAGCGCCGCGATCACCGCCGCCTGCATGTCGGCACCTTCGATCGCCTCGCCGCATTCGATCGGCAGCATACGGTCCGACCAGGCGATCTGATGGAACTGGGCCGCCAGGAAGCCGCGCCGCGGCGTCGCCTCGAAGGCGGCGATCAGCGCTTTCGGTACAGTCCCCCGACCGCGCAGACGCAGCAGAAAGGCGGCAAAACCTTCACGGTCATCGATCCCTTGGTTCATGCAAGCGCCTTGCTCAATTGGTCACGGATTTCATGCGCGGTCAGATCGAGCTGCAGCGGCGTCACCGACACCAGCCTGTTGCGCAAGGCGTAGAGATCGGTGCCTTGCTTGCCCTCGACCGGCTCGCCGCCGAAGCGCAGCCAGTAGTATGGCAGGCCGCGCCCGTCGCGGCGCTCGTCGACCCACAGGGAGTGCACGAGCTTGCCTTGCGTGGTGACCACCGTGCCGGCGACCTCTTCGGGCGTGCAATTGGGAAAATTGACGTTGAGCAGCACGCCGTCCGGCAACGGCGTCGCGACAAGCTTCTTCAGCAGCGCCGGCGCCAGCACCTCTGTCGTCTCGTAGGGCACGACGCGATCTTCGCCGACATAGCTGTAGCCCTGGCTGAGCGCGATCGAGCGGATACCGAGCAGCGCGCCTTCCATGGCGCCGGCGACGGTGCCCGAATAGGTGACGTCATCGGCGATATTGGCGCCCGAATTGATGCCGGACAGGATCAGGTCGGGTGCGCCAGGCAGGATTTTCTTGACGCCCATGATGACGCAATCCGTCGGCGTGCCGCGCACGGCGAAATGCTTCTCGCCGATCTTGCGCAGCCGCAGCGGCTCCGAGATCGACAGCGAATGCGCGTAGCCGGACTGGTCCTGCTCGGGCGCCACCACCCAGACATCGTCGGACAGCGTGCGCGCGACGCGTTCGAGCGACGCCAGGCCCTCGGCATGAATGCCGTCGTCATTGGTCAGGAGGATACGCATTATTTCGCTTCGATCTTTTCCAGGCCGCCCATGTAAGGCCGCAGCACTTCAGGAATGGTTACGCTGCCATCCTCGTTCTGGTAGTTTTCGATGACGGCGATGAGCGCGCGGCCAATGGCTGTGCCCGAGCCGTTGAGGGTGTGGACGAAGCGGTTGCCCTTGCCGTCTCTGTCCTTGTAGCGCGCGTCCATGCGGCGCGCCTGGAAATCGCCGCACACCGAGCAGGACGAGATCTCGCGATAGGCGTTCTGGCCGGGCAGCCAGACCTCGATGTCGTAGGTCTTGCGCGCGCCAAAGCCCATGTCGCCGGTGCACAGCGTCATGGTGCGGAACGGCAGGCCGAGCCGCTTCAGCACTTCCTCGGCGCATTGCGTCATCCGCTCATGCTCGGCAAGTGACGATTCCTGGTCCGTGATCGACACCAGCTCGACCTTGTAGAACTGATGCTGGCGCAGCATGCCGCGCGTGTCGCGCCCGGCCGAACCCGCTTCCGAGCGGAAGCACGGCGTCAGCGCGGTGTAGCGCAGCGGCAGTTTTTCATGCGCGGTGATTTCTTCACGCACAAGGTTGGTGAGTGGGACCTCGGCAGTGGGAATCAGGCCAAGCCTGCCCTCCCCGTGCGGCGTGAAGAACAGATCTTCCTCGAACTTCGGCAACTGGTTGGTGCCGAACAGAACATCGTCCTTGACCATCAACGGCGGGATGACTTCTTCGTAGCCATGTTCGGTCGTATGCAGGTCCAGCATAAACTGGCCGAGCGCACGTTCCATCCGGGCCAGTCCGCTTTTCAGCACCGTAAAGCGCGAGCCCGACAGCTTTGCCGCGCGCTCGAAATCCATCATGCCGAGCGCTTCGCCGATCTCAAAATGCTCCTTCACCCAGTTCGGCCGCGTCGGCACCTTGCCGACGAGGTGCTTGACGACATTGTCGTGCTCGTCCTTGCCGACAGGCACGTCGTCGAACGGCACGTTGGGAAGCACTGCCAGCGCATCGGTCAGCGCCTTGTCGAGCTCGCGTTCGCGCGCCTCGCCGTTCTGGATGAAGACCTTGATCTCGCCGACTTCGGATTTCAGCGTCTCGGCCAGGGCGGCATCGCCCGAACGCATGGCGTTGCCGATCTCCTTCGACGCGGCATTGCGGCGCTCCTGCTTGGTCTGCAGCTCGGTGACGTGCTCGCGCCGGGCCTCGTCCGAGGCGATCAGTCCGTCGACCATGGACTGCGCCTCACCGGCCGACCACGAGCGCTTCACCAGCGCCTCGACAAGGGCCTTCGGGTTGTCGCGAATCCATTTGATGTCAAGCATGGTTTGAAACGCTCCTGGGTAGCATGTCGCCCAAAAGTGCACAGCGATTTGGGACAACGACATGCTCAAAACAAAACTGAAACGCATCGCTTTGAGCGCGATGCGTTTCAGCCAGAGGGCGTAAACCGCATCCGGGATCGATGCAAGAGGACGGGGCGACGACTATGTTTTTCCGCCGCTGCAGCCGCTCTGTCGCCTATGAGGAGGCAGGTGCCGGGGGCTCGTCCGGTGCTTTGTCCGCCACCTCTTCCGCCGCGCCCTGCTTCTCGCGTGCCACGCGCTGCTTTTCCCGATCGCGCTCGATCAGCCGGGCAGCCCAGATGGACACCTCGTAGAGAAGGATGGTCGGGATGGCCAGGCCGATCTGACTCATCGGATCGGGCGGCGTCAGTATCGCCGCGACGACGAAGGCAATGACGATCGCCCATTTGCGCTTCTCGGCCAGTCCCTTGGACGAGAGCATGCCGACCCGTGTCATCAGGCTGGTCACCACCGGCAGCTGGAACACCAGGCCGAAGGAGAAGATCAGCGTCATGATCAGGCTGAGATATTCCGACACTTTCGGCAGCAGCGAAATCTGCACCTGATCGTCGGTGCCGGCCTGCTGCATGGCGAGGAAGAACCACATCACCATCGGCGTGAAGAAGAAATAGACCAGCGATGCGCCCATCAGGAACAGGATCGGCGATGCGATCAGGAACGGCAGGAAGGCGTTGCGCTCGTTCTTGTACAGGCCGGGCGCGATGAACTTGTAGATCTGCGTGGCGATCAGCGGAAAGGCGATCACCATGCCGCCGAACATGGCGAGCTTGACCTGGGTGAAGAAGAATTCCTGCGGCGCCGTGTAGATCAGCTCGACCTTGTGCGGATCGAGCCCTGCCCACTGCGTCGCCCATTTGAACGGCACGACCAGGAGGTTGAACAGTTTCTTGGCGAAGAAGAAACAGACCAGGAAGGCAACGAAGAAGCCGCCCAGCGACCAGATCAGCCGCCGGCGCAACTCGATCAGATGCTCCATCAGCGGCGCGGACGATTTCTCGATCTCGTCCTTTTCGGTGTCCGAAACGCTCACTTGGCGGCTCCCGCCGTCTTCTTGGCCACCGGCTTCTTCACC
>NZ_RZPQ01000621.1:0-3528 GCF_003999135.1 Mesorhizobium sp. M7A.F.Ca.CA.004.06.1.1
TATGCGCGCCCAGACCTTTTCGACCGGCGCGTCGATGACGCTGGATATGGTGACTTTGGCCATTCAAATGTTCCCTTGCAAAAGCGATCCGGTGCAAGGGTAGGGCGGCCATTTCAGCGGCGCTTATCAATGCGTCTTGAGCGTGTATCAAGGAGTCTGAAAAACAGTCGACATTGACTAAACGAGGACAGGCTCAGGCAATCGCCCGCGCGGCCTCGCGGTAGAGCGTCGGCGGCACGCCGACATGGTCGCGGAAAAAACGCGAGAAATTGCCCTGCGTGGTGAAGCCGAGATTGCAGGCGACCGAGATCAGCGGCTCCCGCGACCATTGCAGCTGCCGCACCGCTTCCTCCATGCGCAGCGTGTTCCAGTAGACATTGGGCGTCAGATTGGTCTGTTCCTTGAACAAAGCGAAGAAATGCGGTCGCGACAGGCCGACGCTGCGCGCCACGTCGTCGAAGCAGATGCGCTCGCAGACATTGGCCTTCATCAGCTGGATTGCCTTGCGGACACGAAAATCCTGCATGGTGTTGATGCGGACACGGGCCTCCTGCGGCGCCGAGGCGTCGGCGGCGTCGAGCACGCTATCGATGAAACGCTCGATCTCGTAGTTGGCGATATCGTCGACGCTCTCATTGTCGCTGAGGTGGTCGAGCAGATTGGCGGCGGCCTGATGCAGCCACGGTTCCAGCGTGATCGCGGCTTGTGAAAACAGCGGTGCCGACGAAGGCAGGTCGCGGCGGCGCCGCGCCCAGTCGGGATCGATGTAGAAGGCTAGAAACAGACCGGGCGTCCCGTTTTGCGACAGAACATGGCTGTGCGGCTGGAAGGAGTTGATGCCGGCGGCCGTTCCAGGTCCAAGCCGGACGGTCTCGCGGCCGATGGTCATTTCGCCGGCCGTACCTTCCAGCCAGATGATCAGATGGGCCTCGACATGGGCATGGGTGACGAAGTCGCTTGCGACATTCAGGATAGATACATGTCCGAACCGGCCCCAGTAGAGCCTGATCGCTTCCGTCATGGGTATATCCTCCCGCAGACGACTGGCCTCCCTTCGTCTGCAACAGGGATTGTGCGGCTGAGTTCGGGGCCGCGTCAAGACGCGCGGGGGCGGCGAGGGCGAATGACGGCCGATGCGGCCGGATTTTCAGACTGAGCGATAGGTTTCCTCTCCTCCCACAAGGGAAGAACGCCCCTCAAACCGAAGCCGTCATGCCGCCATCGACATACAGTGTATGGCCGTTGACGAAAGACGATGCGTCGGACGCAAGGAACACGGCGGCGCCGATCAGCTCGTCGACAGCGCCCCAGCGTCCGGCGGGCGTGCGCTTTTCCAGCCAGGCGGAAAATTCCGGATTGTCGACCAGCGCCTGGTTCATCTCGGTGCGGAAATAGCCGGGCGCGATCGCATTGATCTGCAGGCCGTGTTTGGCCCAGTCGGCGCACATACCCCTTGTGAGGTTGCGGATCGCGCCCTTGGTCGCGGTGTATGGTGCGATGTTCGGCCTTGCCAGTTCGCTCTGCACCGAGCCGATGTTGATGATCTTGCCCTTGCCGCGCGGGATCATGTGGCGGGCGACCGCCTTGCCGACATGGAAGGCGCCCGACACATTGGTCTTGAACAGGCGCTCCCATTGCTCCTCGGGAAAGTCCTCGAGCGGGGCGCGGAACTGCACGCCGGCATTGTTGATGAGGATGTCGATGGCGCCGATCTCGGCCTCGATGCGGGCAATGTCCTCGTTGACCGCCTGAAAATCGGTGACGTCGAAGGTCGAGGTGTGCGCCTTGAAGCCGGCATTGCGCAGCTTTTCGACGGCACCGCCGATCCTGGCGGCGTCGCGGCCGTTCAGCACCACGCTTGCCCCATGTTCAGCCATGCCCCGAGCCAGCGCGAAGCCGATGCCCTGGCCGGAGCCAGTCACCAGCGCCAGCCGCCCCTCGAGGCTGAACAGGGAGTTGGCCATCAAACCGTCTTTTGTTTGACCATGATCTCCGGACAAACGGTTCCGTTTGTCCGAGAAAACCGGTTTCCACTTTTCGGGATCATGGTTCTAGTCACTGCGGCGGAAATTGCGGATGCGGTCGAACAGCACCGCCAGCAGGATGGCGCCGCCGATGAACACGCCTTGCCAGAAGGCATTGATGCCGAGCAGGCCGAGACTGTTGCGGATCACCTCGATCAGGGCCGCACCGACGATGGCGCCAAAGGCGGTGCCGACGCCGCCAGCCAGATTGGCGCCGCCGATGACGGTTGCGGCGATTACCTGCAGCTCCATGCCGGTGCCGAGATTGGTGGTGACGGCGCCCAGCCAGCCGGTCTGGATGATGCCGGCAATGCCGGCCGACAGCGCCGAGATCATGTAGACGGCAACCTTGATCTGGCGCACCGGAACGCCGGTCAGCGTTGCCGCGTGCTCGTTGCCGCCAATGGCAAAGATGTGGCGGCCGAACTTCGTCCAGCGCAGGATAAAGCCGGTGATCAGCGCCAGAAGGATCATGTAAAGCACCGGATTGGCGATGCCGAACACCCAGGCGCCGCCGCCCAATGACAGAAGCTTGGCGTGGTCCGGCCCGAACTGGAAGACGACGGTGTTGTTGGAGGCGACCATGGCGAGGCTGCGGGCGATCGACAGCATGCCGAGCGTCACCACAAAGGGTGGAAAGCCGAGATAGGCGATCAGCACGCCGTTGAAGGCGCCAATGGCGAGCGCGGTGGCAATGGAGGCCAGGATGCCGACCTCGATCGAGTAGCCGGCATGCATGGTGACGGCCAGCACCATTGACGACAGGCATAGTACCGAGCCAACCGACAGGTCGATGCCGCCGGTGATGATGACGAAAGTCATGCCGAGCGCGATAATGGCGACGAAGGTGATGTTGCGGGTGATGTTGTAGAGGTTCTTCGAGGTGGCGAAGGCGTCGGTGGCAAACGATAGGAACACGCAGGCAAGGATGACCGCGATCACCACCCAGAAGGTCTGGCTGGCAAACACTCTCGCGGCCAAGGATTGCTGCTTGTGTTCGATCGGCTGGTCAATTGTCAGTGCCATCGTCGACCTTCATCTGCTGCGTGGTGAAATTCGCTGAAATCAAACCTGTTCGATGGCGCCGGTGATCAGCCCGGTGACTTCCTCGGGCGAGCTCGACGCAATCGTCTTGTCGGCGACCTTGCGGCCGCGCCGCATGACGATGACGCGGTCGGCGACGGTGAAGACGTCAGGCATTCGGTGGCTGATCAGCACGACGGCGATGCCCTGATCGCGCAAATGGCGGATCAGGTTCAGCACTTCGGCGACCTGGCGCACCGAGATCGCCGCCGTCGGTTCGTCCATCAGCACGATCTTGGCCTGCGACAGCATGGTGCGGGCGATCGCCACCGCCTGGCGCTGGCCACCCGACATCTGCTTGACGAGGTCGCGCGGACGGGTTTCGGACTTCAATTCGGCAAAGAGCTGGCCGGCACGCTTGTACATCGAGGCATAGTCGAGGATGCGGAACGGCCCGACGCCGCGCCGCAGCTCGCGGCCG
>NZ_RZPQ01000622.1:0-3523 GCF_003999135.1 Mesorhizobium sp. M7A.F.Ca.CA.004.06.1.1
GCGTGGCGCTGGCCGAGATCGCCGAGAAAAAGGGTGTTCTGCTCAACTATGAGGCGGCGGTGGCGGGCGGCATTCCCGTCATCAAGACCATGCGCGAGGCGATGGCCGGCAATTCGGTTACGCGCGTGTTCGGCATCCTCAACGGCACCTGCAACTACATCCTGACGCGCATGGAGGCCGAGGGCATCTCGTTCGATGCTTGCCTGAAGGACGCGCAGCGGCTGGGCTATGCCGAAGCCGATCCGACGTTCGACATCGAGGGCCACGACACCGCGCACAAGCTGTCGATCCTGACCAGCCTTGCCTTTGGCACCAGGATCGCCGCCAACGACATCTATATGGAAGGTATCTCCAACATCACCCAGGCCGACATCCGCGCGGCCGCCGATCTTGGCTACCGGATCAAGCTGCTGGGTGTCGCCCAGCGCACCGAGAGCGGCATCGAGCAGCGCGTGCATCCGACGATGGTGCCGACGGCATCGGTCATCGCGCAGGTGCATGGCGTCACCAATGCGGTGGCGATCGAGACCGACATTCTGGGCGAACTGCTGCTGTCAGGCCCCGGTGCCGGCGGCAACGCCACCGCCTCGGCCGTCATTGGCGACATCGCCGACATCGCCAAGAGCCGGCCAGGCTTCCAGCATGGTCCGGTCTTTGGACGGCCGGCGAAGGAGCTGAAACCCTACAAGAAGGCGCAGATGCGCAGCCATGCCGGCGGCTATTTCATCCGGTTGACCGTGCATGACCGCATCGGCGTCTTCGCGGCAATCGCCAAGCGCATGGCCGATAATGACATTTCATTGGAATCGATCGTCCAGCACGCGGTCAATGGCGAGGCGGCGGCACAGAAGACGGTGATCCTCGTCACCCACGAGACGACGGAGGCTGCTGTGCGCAAGGCCGTCGATGGCATCACCAAGGATGGCCATCTGACCGACAAGCCGCAGGTCATCCGCATCGAGCGGGCAGGGTAGCTTTCGCCCGATAGGCCCTGCGGGACAGGAATCCCGCAGGCATTGAGGTCTGGTCTGGTGGGGACAGCCGCCACGCGGGAACGAATTGGTGTCGTCGCCGTTCTCTTGGTCAGCAACCAGAGGAACCGCTTCATGGCCGATACCAACAAGTCCGACACCCCTAATATCGACGACATCCAGAAGACGCTGGAAAAGCAGATTGCCGATTTGCGCAAGGAGATCACCAGGATCAACAAGAGCATTTCGGCGCGGGGCGCGGAGATGCTCGACGACGCCGGCGAACAGGCGTCCGAGTTGTACGACACGGCCGCGAGCCGCGCTTCGCGTACGGCGCAACAGCTGCGCAGCCAGGCTCAGGCTGTTTCGGAGGTCGCGCGTGAAAATCCAGGTACGACGACAGCTTTGGTCGGCGTGATCGGCCTGCTCGGCTTTCTGGCCGGCTTCGCCATTGGTCAATCGACGAACGATACCTCCCGCCGCTGGTATTGACCGCAGCGCGATAGGGCCGGGCTTCCGGCCCACTCGCTTGTTTTCAGCACATCACTTTTAAGGAGGGCACCATGGCTTCATCAGCATTGATCGGCATCCTGATCACATTCCTCGTCATCATCCTCGTTCTCTATCTGGTTCAACGCCTGCCGCTCGATGGCCGGATGAGACAGATAGTTCAGGTGATCGTCATCATCATCGGCATCATTTCACTGCTCAAATACCTCGCGGTTTTCTAGGCCGCGAACGCCGCCATTTTTACCGTTTTGAGACTGGCCCGGCGCACGGCGATCGGGCCAGTCTTGTTTAAGGATGCGGTTTAATCGATTGATATTGTTGGGTATTCGATAAAATCCTCGGTAGGTCTTGCCGTTGTCATGCTGGTTTGACAAAACAGGCCGCCTCCGGCGGGAGGCCGCATTGCCAACGAGGAAATCACCAGATGAATGTGGCCCAGAACATCGTCGCCGGCCTTGACCGGATACTCACCATGGAACTGGTGCGCGTCACCGAACGAGCCGCCGTCGCGGCCGCCAGGCTGCGCGGGCGCGGCGACGAAAAGGCGGCCGACCAGGTCGCAGTCGACGCCATGCGCCAGGAACTCAACCGGCTTGCCATCAAGGGCACGGTGGTGATCGGCGAAGGCGAGCGCGACGAGGCGCCGATGCTCTACATCGGCGAGGAAGTCGGCTCCGGCAAAGGTCCGGCCGTCGATATCGCGCTCGATCCGCTCGAAGGCACGACGATTTGCGCCAAGAACCTGCCCAATGCACTCGCGGTCATCGCGATCGCCGAAAAGGGCAGCCTGCTGTTTGCGCCCGACGTCTACATGGACAAGATCGCCATCGGTCCGGGCTATGCGGACGGCGTCATCGACATCGACGCCTCGGCGGCTGAGAACATCGCCAGCCTCGCCAGGGCGAAGGGCGTGGCCATATCGGATATCACCACCTGCATTCTCGACCGGCCACGTCATGCCAGGCTGATCGATGCCGTGCGCGCCACGGGTGCCGCGATCCGGCTGATCGGCGATGGCGATGTCGCCGGCGTCATCCACACCACGGATCCGGAAGAAACCGGCATCGACATCTATCTCGGCACTGGCGGCGCACCAGAGGGCGTGCTGGCCGCTGCCGCGCTGCGCTGCACCGGCGGCCAGATGCAAGGCAGGCTGATCCTCGACACGCCGGAAAAGGTTGCTCGCGCGGCAAAGATGGGTATTTCCAATCCGAAACGGGTCTATCGGACGGAGGACATGGCGCGCGGCGATGTGCTGTTCGCGGCCACCGGTGTCACCGACGGCAACATGCTGGCTGGCGTCAAATTCGGCCACAATTACATCACCACCCACACGATCGTGCTGCGCTCGTCGTCGCGGACGGTGCGCGAGATCAAGGCCCGCCATCAGGATCTGGATAAGTTCTGACGCTCGCTTGCGAAGCCACCTTGCAATTGCTAGCCATTCGGGCGCATCCGATGCTGGCTGCAAGGATTTGACGATGGAACCGTTCGACTGGCATGCGGATCCGATTTCGCGTGCCACCGCCATCACAAAGTTCTATCGCAACACCCAGAATGTGCGTCGCTTTCTCATCCGGGAATGCGGCGATGCATTCAGGTTTGACCGGCCTTTCATGGCCTGGCTCAAGGACGGTGTGGAAAAGACGATGGGCGATGCGGCCGACGAATGGCTTCGGCGCCAGGCTGAAAAGCGGAAAGCGTAGTTTTCTTGACCTATTCCGGGACGGCGCACATCCGTGAATCGCTTGGCTTTGCCTGCCTTTGGCCTATAGAGCGTCGCGTGAACGCGACGCGCTTAAAATTGTTGCCAATGCAGGTCGTCGCCCCAAAACCGCTGCCCACTTATGGGCGACATGCATTATCGTGCGGCCAACGATGAGTTGGCAAAGCGTATGACCGGCGAAAAACGCCTCTTCCTCGATGTCAGGCAGTCAGTATCAGGGATTTCCTGGGAACATCGGCTGACAGAACGCCAGGACATGATTGCGCTCGCCATCGCGCAAGGCCATGGCGTGCCCGACATCGTCGCGCGGGTGCTT
>NZ_RZPQ01000623.1:0-3519 GCF_003999135.1 Mesorhizobium sp. M7A.F.Ca.CA.004.06.1.1
GCACTGCGCAAGGCGATCGCGCAGGCCTATGGGATCGATCCCAATCTGATCTTGTGCGGCGCCGGTTCGATGGACCTGATCAGCTGCACCATCGCGGCCTTTGCGGGACGAGGCGACGAGGTGCTGGGCACGGCCTATGCCTATAATTTCGCAGCCTCCGCCGCCGCGCGTGTTGGTGCGGCCTACATCAAGGCGGCAGAGCACGATTTCACCGTTTCGACCGGCAGCATCCTGGCTGCCATCACGCCGGCAACGCGGGTCGCGTTCGTCTGCAATCCCGGCAATCCGACCGGCACCCGCATCCGCAACGCCGAGCTGCTGCGCTTGCGCGCCGCCTTGCCGCAGGATGTGCTTCTGGTGATCGACCAGGCCTATGGCGAGTTCGACGACCAAGACCCCGAACCGATCTTTGCGCTGGTCGCGCGTGGCGATACGGTCGTGCTGCGCACGCTTTCCAAAGCCTATGGCCTGGCCGGCGCGCGCGTTGGCTGGGGGGTGTTTCCGCCTTCGGTCGCGGCCGGAGTGCGCAAGATGCAGAACTCCAACCAGGTCACAATGACAAGCCTAGCAATGGCCGTCGCGGCCGTGGAGGACCAGGCCTATATGCGAGAAACCGTGGCCCGCACAGCGAGGATTCGCGACCAGTTCGCGCATGAGCTGAGGGCTAAAGGATATGACGTCCCGGAGAGCCGGACGAACTTCGTGCTGATCCGCTTCTCCGACGAAGCCGCCGCGGAGGCCGCAGAGAAGGCCTTATGGGGCGCCGATATCATTGTGCGCGGCCTGGGCGGCTACGGCCTCACGGACTGTTTGCGCGCGACGGTCGGCCCGCAAGAGATAATGGATCGGGCACTGCGCATACTGATCGACATGCACGGCGGATAGTGTTGGCTACCGCATGTTTTGCGACAGAAGCCTCGGGAGACTTGAGAGATGCCGTATTTGCCTGCCCGTGACTTTATCGGCTATGGCGACAAGCCGCCTGCCGCGCAGTGGCCCGGCGGCGCCAAGCTGGCGCTCAACATCGTCGTCAACTATGAGGAAGGCGCCGAATACAGCATCGACGAGGGCGACGGCGTCTCCGAGGCGATTCTGTCGGATCTTGCCGTGTCTCCGGCGGTGCCGGGTCTGCGCAACCGCAATATGGAATCGCTCTACGAATATGGCTCACGCGTCGGCATCTGGCGGCTCGCCTCGCTGTTTCAGGACAAGGACGTCATCCCGACATTCTACGTGGTGGGGCGCGCGCTCGAGCTCAATCCGGCGGCCGGCAAGGCGATCGCAGCACTTGGCAGTGACATCGTCTGCCATGGCTGGCGCTGGATCGATTACGCGCCGTTGAGCGAGGCCGAGGAGCGCAATCACATCGCGATGACCGTGGATACCGTCGAGAGCCTGACCGGCATTCGCCCGCTCGGCTGGTACACCGGCCGGCCCAGCCTCAACACAAGGCGGCTGGTGGCCGAACATGGCGGCTTCCTCTACGATTGCGACGACTACAATGACGACCTGCCCTATTTCGTCGACGTCGATGCCAAGCGGCATCTGGTGGTGCCGCATAGTTTCGACAACAATGACAGCCGGTTCTCGCGCGGCTCCGGCCTGGAGACAGGCAGCCAGTTCTTCGAATATGTCAGCGATGGTGTGGACTGGCTGCTGGCCGAAGCGGAACGGACGCCACGCATGATGACAGTGTCGCTGCACTGCCGGCTGGCAGCACGGCCGGGCCGCATGATCGGGCTCGCCCGCTTCCTCGACAAGATCAAGGCCAATCCAGACATCTGGATTTGCCGCCGCTCGGACCTTGCCCAACATTGGCTGGATCGGTTCGGCGGCTGACGCCATCAACCGGACCGGTCGGGCGAAGCCTTCACCCGTCCGTCAGTGAACGCGCTATTTGTTTGGAATCTCGTAGACCTTGCCGTACCAGGGCACGGCATCGATTTGATCGAGCGCCATGACGTAGAGCACATTCTCGTCGGGTTAGAAGGCAAAGTTCGGCACGGATGGCGACGGCACTGAAAGCGTGCGCCGCAGCTTGCCGCCCTCATCGACGACGAGGATCTTGCCTGGCGCACCGAGCGAGCGTGGGCTCTGGCCGATATACATCTCGCCCGCCTTGTCCATCTTGATGCCGTCAGGCCAGATGTGCGGCTGGTTCGGGAACAGATCATCGAGGCGCAGGAAGACGCGGCGGTTGTTCAGGGGCGTGATCGGGCTGGACATCGAACTCGATGATGATCCGGTTGTCCTCGGTCTCGACCAGATAGAGCATCTTGCCGTCGTTCGAGATGACGAGACCATTGGCGTTGTGCAGGTCGCGGCATCGATCAACGGCCCGCCCTTGCCGGAGCCGGTGAAATAGATGCCACCATCCTTGTCGGGCGCGAAATCATTCGGTCCGCTGAACGGATTGCCGTCCGTGTCCTTGTCATAGGCCGGCAGCGACTTGCCGTCGGCGAAGATGCGGCCGATCGTGTTGTTGTCATAACAAGTAACGAGGAACTCGCCGGTCGTTGTCGGCAGTACAGCCGAAGGGCCGCAGCCGTCCATCTTCCAGAAGATCGCGTTCTTCTTGCCGTCCCACACGTCCACGGAGCCGCGGCCGTGTTCAACGTAGAAGAGCTTGTCCTGATACCAGATCGGACCTTCGGCAAGCCACGCATCGTCATTGATCGCTTTGACGTTCGCCGCGTGCGTGAAGGACGTGAGAATGAGGGCAAACATGGTGCCCAGCAGATGCCGTTTGATCATGCGATCCCCCTTTGTTTTCAGGTGGTCGAAAATCTTCCTCGTTCAGCTCCGCCGGCGTCTCCGGCCGGCTTCGGTTTTCGTCAGTTGGCTCACTGGGCGAACGGGTGGCCGAGCTTCTACGAGCGCAGCCGCTTGCCCTCGGGGTCGAATGGCGGATGCGGCAGCAGGATTGCCTCATGCGGCCTTCCCAGTATGGCGACCGAGACCTTGTCGCCGGCCTTGGCGGAGCCCGCTTTGACATAGCCAAGCGCCAGCGACTGCTCGACGAAATAGCCGTAGGCGCCTGAAGATACCTGGCCGATCGGCGTGCCGTCGGTGAGGAAGATCGGCTCGCCGCCGGTCGCGTCGGCATCCCTGGCGTCGATCGACAGCATGATGAGCTCATCGCGTACCGGCTTGCCGGCGATGGCAGCGTAGGCATCGCGGTTGAGGAACGCGCCCTTGTCCAGTTTGACAAGGCGATCGAACTTGACCTCCTGCGGCCAATATTCGGGCGAATATTCGCGGCTCCAGCTGCCATAGCCCTTCTCGACGCGCAGCGACATCAGCGCGCGCGAGCCGACCGGTCCGGCGCCGACTTCCTTGCCGGCCTTGAGTAGCGCGCCGTAAAGCTCGACCTGGTCAGTGGCTTCACAATGCAGTTCCCAGCCAAGGTCGCCGGTGAAGGACACTCTGAGCGCCACCACATCGATGCCGGCGACGGTGGTCCGGCGCGACTGCATGAAGGGGAACGCCTCGTTCGACAGATCCTCATTGGTCAGGCGC
>NZ_RZPQ01000624.1:0-3513 GCF_003999135.1 Mesorhizobium sp. M7A.F.Ca.CA.004.06.1.1
GAATTGAGGAATTGAGGAATTGAGGAATTGAGGAATTGAGGAATTGAGGAATTGAGGAATTGAGGAATTGAGGAATTGAGGAAGAAGCACAGACAGCGCCGGATATGGCCCGCTTTTTCTCCAATCCTTCAGTTCTTCAATTCCTCAATTCTACCTGTCATCCCACCCGCGCACGTGCCTCCAGATAGCGGCTGATCGCAGCATTGAGCTCGCCGCCAAGGATGAAGATCGCCGAGACCATGTAGAGGAAGACCACGGCGATCATGATCGAGGCCAGGCCGGCATAGGTCGTCACATAGGACGAGAAGTGGTCGAGATAGGTGGCGAAGATGGTCGAACCGATAAGCCATGCCGCCAGCGTGAAGACGATGCCCGGCACCAGCGAGACGAAGCGGCGCTTGCCCGCCGGCAGCCAGAAATGCACGGCAAACAATCCGCCGACAATGACCGCCGAAGCGATGACGTAACGCCACAGCGTGATGGTGCCCATATAGGGCTTGATCCAGTCGATATGGGCTTCGGCGATCCGCGCCAGCAGCGGCGCGAACACCAGGAGCACGCTGATCGCCAGGAAACCGGCCGTGGCGATGAGAACGAAGATGATGCTCTGCACCCGGCGGTAGATGATGCCGCGCGTTTCCGAAACGCGATAGGCGCGGTTGAGCGACGTGCGCAGCGCCTCGATGCCGTTCGACGCAAAATAGGCAGCAAGCACCACACCATAGGTCAAAAGGTCGGTGCGCCGGACGGTCAGCACATTGAGCACTTCGCGCGCGATCGGCTTGGCGATCTGTTCGGGCCAGGTGTCGAAGACCAGATGCACGGCGGTGTCGGAGAACGCCTGCGCGCCCAGGAAGCTCGCCAGCGTCGTCGCGAAGATCAGGAACGGGAACAGTGCCATCAGCGATGTGATCGCCAGATGGCTGGCCATCGCCCAGCCGTCATCGGTGTTGAAATGGCCGAGCGCGTCGTAGAGGACCCGCTTGAGGGCTACGATCTTCCGCAACAAGAACCGCGCCCTCCAATTGTCTCCACGCCGGGAATATGGGAAGGGATTGCGGCAAATGGCAACCCTTGGCGAAACCACGAACAGTCCGGCGCGAAAGTTGCGCTCGATTATCATCACCGGTGCGTCTTCGGGAATAGGCGCGTACTGCGCCCGCGCGTTGAAGGCAGAAGGCTGGCGGGTGTTCGCAACGGCGCGCAAGCCGCAGGACATCGCCGCGCTCGAAGCCGATGGCATCGAGGCCTTCTATCTCGATTATTGCGAGCCGGACTCCATCGCCTCGCTGGTGGCGGCGGTGCTCGACCGCACCGGCGGCCGGCTCGACGCCCTTTTCAACAACGGCGCCTATGCGCAGCCGGGCGCCGTCGAGGATCTGCCCGTTGCGGCGCTCAAGCAGCAGTTCGAGGCGAATTTCTTCGGCTGGCATGATTTGACCCGCCGGCTGGTGCCGGTGATGCGCCGCCAGGGTGACGGCCGCATCGTCCACTGTTCGTCGATCCTTGGCCTCGTGCCGGTGCGCTTTCGCGGCGCCTATTCCGCGTCGAAGCATGCACTGGAGGCCTTGATGCTCTGCCAGCGCCAGGAACTGGCCGGCAGCGGCGTCCACGTTTCGCTGATCGAGCCGGGGCCGGTGAAGTCGAAGATCGCCAGCAATGGCCTCATTTGGTTTCTCAGCAACATCGACCACGAGAATTCCGTGCACCGCGTGGACTATGCGGCGCAACTCGAGCGGCTGCGGACCGGCGGCAGCCAATCGGCCTTGAAGCCAGGGCCGGAAGTCGTTCATGCGGCGCTGCGCCATGCACTTCTGTCGCGGCGCCCACGCCCGCACTATGTGGTAACAGTGCCGGCCAGGATCGGTGCGGTGCTCAAACGCATCCTGCCTGCATCGATGCTTTACCGCCTGATGGCCAAACGCGCCTGAACGCCAAAACAACTGGAACGAAACAATGGCAACCGTCTTCAACATTCTCGCCATTCTGGTCATGGTCGCCGTTGCGGTCGTGCTTGTTCGTGGCCTCATCAATATGATGCGCGGCGGCTCCGGCGTCACATCGAACAAGCTGATGCAGGCGCGCGTCATGCTGCAGGCCGTGGCGCTGGTGCTGATCCTGCTTGCGGTGTATTTCACCCGCAAGTGAGGGATGTCGGCGGGGAGGCGAAATGGTCAAGCTCAACAAGATCTACACCCGCACCGGCGATGATGGCACCACGGGTCTCGGCACCGGCGAGAGGCGGCTGAAATCCGACCTGCGGGTAGACGCCTACGGCACGGTCGACGAAGCCAATGCCTGCATCGGCATCGCCCGGGTCCACACGGCCGCGATCCATCCCGCGATCGACGCCATGCTTTCCCGCATCCAGAACGATCTGTTCGACCTCGGCGCCGATCTCGCCGTGCCCGACGACGGCAAGCCGCTCGGCTATGAGCCGCTTCGGATCGTCGCCGTGCAGACCGACCGGGTCGAAAAGGACATCGACCTTCTCAACAAGGAGCTTCAGCCGCTCAAATCCTTCGTGCTCAATGGCGGCACGCCGGCAGCGGCGGCACTTCACCTTGCCCGCACCGTGGCGCGGCGGGCCGAAAGGCTGATCGTGGCCCTTGCCCAGGATCCGGACGAGCACGTCAACCGCGACGGTCTGAAATACATCAACCGGGTCTCGGATTTCCTGTTTGTCGCCGCCCGGGCGGTCAATGACAACGGAAACGCCGACGTGCTATGGGTTCCCGGCAAGAACCGCTGATTGTCGAAAGCGGAAGAGGGCCTGGGGCATGTTCATCCCGCTTTACGACACCAACAGGCTGCGGCACATCAGGCTGCAATATGTGACCATCGGGCTGATCGTGGTCAATGCCCTGGTCTACCTTGCCACCGCGCTCGGCGGCGAGAGTTTCTCCAATGCCGCCGTGCTTGGTCTCGGCTTCATCCCGTCGGTCGTCCATGACACCGCCGAGCTCGATCCCCGTTTCATCGTCATCCCCGAAAGCCTGAGCTACCTCACCTATTCCTTCCTGCATGCAGACATCTTCCATCTCGGCGGCAACATGCTGTTCCTGTGGGTGTTCGGCGACAATGTCGAGGATGCGCTCGGCCACATCCGCTACCTCATCTTCTACCTGTTGTGCGCGATCGCCGGCGCCGCTTTCCAGGGCCTCGTCGCCTGGGATTCGCAGGCGCCGCTGATCGGTGCCTCCGGCGCCATCGCCGGCGTGGTCGTCGCCTATCTGATCCTTTATCCCAGGGTGAAGGTCTGGGTGCTGGCCTTTGCCCGCATTCCGCTCCGCATCCCGGCCTTCATCCCGCTCATCTTGTGGGTGCTGTTCCAGGTGGTGATGTTTGCCGCCGGCGGCGAGGACCAGATTTCGTGGGCCTGCCATATCGGCGGCATCATTGCCGGAGCCGTTCTTGTGCTCGTCCTGCGCAGCCGCGGCGTGCCGCTGTTTGCCGGCGCCGACGAGGACGTCGCGCCCACCGCTCCCGACCAACCGCCGGTTGCCACGGAAC
>NZ_RZPQ01000625.1:0-3506 GCF_003999135.1 Mesorhizobium sp. M7A.F.Ca.CA.004.06.1.1
ATTGATGATGAGCTGGCTTTTGTGTTGGACACACCAGGCCTTCGACTTGCGGATCTCCGCGCGCAGCCCGGTTTCATCCATGGTTTTGATGCGAAGCTGAATCAGCTTGACGCCGAGCGGCGCCAACCTTTCGATCCAGGCGGCGCTGTCGACGATCAGGTAGAAGGGATCGAGCTTCATGAAAAAACGGCCCTGCCGACCATCGGTGTCGATGGCACGGCGACGTCGCGCGGTTCGAGCATTCCCGAACTGAACGCCTCACGACCGGCGTCGACCGCCTTACCGAAAGCACGCGCCATGCCGACCGGATCTGCCGCCTTGGCGACCGCTGTGTTCAGGAGCACGGCGTCAAAGCCGAGTTCCATGACGGTGGCCGCGTGCGACGGCCGTCCGAGCCCCGCATCCACAATCAGCGGGACGCCAGGGAAATATCCGCGCATCGAGCGCAGCGCCGTCATGTTGACCGGTCCCAAGGCGGAACCGATCGGTGCGCACCACGGCATCAGGACCTTGCAGCCCGCTTCCAGCAGCCGCTCGGCGACAACGAGATCGTCGGTGGTATAGGGGAATACCGCAAAGCCGTCCTCGCACAGGATGCGGGCGGCTTCAACCAGACCGAACACATCCGGCTGTAGCGTGTCGTGATTGCCGATCACTTCGAGCTTGATCCAGTTGGTGCCGAAGACCTCGCGCGCCATTTTCGCGGTGGTGACGGCTTCCTTGACGGAGAGGCAGCCGGCGGTATTGGGCAGGGTTCTGGCGCCCAGCGAGCGGATCAACGACCAGAATTGTTCGCCGGCCCTACCGCCCGCCATCTCACGCCGCAACGAGACGGTCACCACCGACGTGCCCGATGCCTTGACTGCATCGGCAAGGATGGCCGGCGAAGGATACTGAGCCGTGCCGAGAAGCAGGCGCGACGAAAGCTCGGTTCCATAAAGCTCCAACATGCTAGCCGCCCTGCATGGGCGAGAGGATTTCGATCCGGTCGCCGTCGCTCAACTGGAACTCCGCGCGGTTGGCTTTGTGCACGAGGTCGCTGTTGACGGCGGTGGCGAGCCAATCGCCCTCATAGTCGAGCGCGGCAAGCAACTCGGCCAGCGTGGTGGCGGCAATCTCACGCGCCTCGCCGTTGACCATCAGTTTCATGAGCATGCTCCTTGGTTCTGTCTTGACTGAAAACCAGGTCGGCAGCCTGGCGCGCCATGGCGGGGGCGAGGAGAAAACCGTGACGATAAAGACCGTTGATCGCGATGATCTCACCGTCTGTTTCGACGCGTGGCAAATTGTCGGGAAATGCCGGACGGACACCCACACCGGTTTCAACGATCTCGGCCTCACCAAAGGCCGGATGGAGGGCATGGGCGGCGCCCAGCAGCTCCATCATGGAACGCGCCGTCACCGGTCCGGCGCTCTGGCTTTCAATCATCGTCGCTCCGATCATGAAACGGTGATCGGTGCGCGGCACGGCATAAAGCGGAAAGCGTGGATGAAGCAAACGGACCGGCCGCGACAGCGAGACATCAGGCGTGCGAAGGATCAGCATTTCGCCGCGAACACCGCGCAGCCTGTCATCGGCCGCTGCCATTCCCATGCAGTCTATCTGACGGGCGAATCCCGAAACAGGCCGGGCGTCGCAGCCGAAGTGGAATTTGACACCCATGGTCGCAAGCTTGTCATGAAGTGCCGCCATCGCCGGGCGTGGGTCGAGGTGAGCCTCGTCGGGGAAGAGCAATCCACGCCGGAAGCGGCCGGCGAGGTCGGGTTCCAGGAGCGCAATTTCGTTTTCATCGACGCGCCGATGCCCTGACGTGCGACTGGCGAACCGGTCAAGCTCACCGGCATCACGCGGCGCGGCCACGACCAATGTCCCGGCCCGTGTCACCTGACCCGACAGCACCGCATCCCACCAGTCGGCAGCATCGCGTCCGAGATCCAGCACCGGCTGCTCCGCGCTTTCGCGCTCGCACCATGGCGCCAGCATGCCGCCGGCGAACCACGACGCGTTGCCACCAAGGCCATGCCGCATCTCGGCGACGGTGACCGTCGCGCCGCGGGCGGCGAGTTCGAAAGCGACGGTGAGGCCGGCAACGCCGGCCCCTTTGACGAGCACCCTCATGATGGTTTGGGAGCCTCTGGCACGACCGGTACGCCAGTCTCGTCCGCCTGCATGTAGAGATCGCCGCCCTCCCGGTATTTTGCCGCCATTGCCGCCATGCCTTCCTTCTGGGCCTCGGCACGGATGTCGTGGGAAATGCGCATGGAGCAGAATTTCGGCCCGCACATCGAACAAAAATGTGCCAGCTTGTGCGCCTCCTTGGGCAAGGTCTGGTCGTGGAAGGACCGTGCGGTTTCGGGGTCGAGCGACAGGTTGAACTGGTCCTCCCAGCGGAACTCGAAGCGCGCGCGCGAAAGGGCATCATCCCTGGTTTTCGCTGCCGGATGGCCCTTCGCCAGATCGGCTGCATGGGCGGCTATCTTGTAGGTGATCACGCCAATCTTGACGTCGTTGCGGTCGGGAAGGCCGAGATGCTCTTTCGGCGTGACGTAGCAAAGCATTGCGGTGCCGAACCAGCCTATCATGGCGGCACCTATCCCTGAGGTGATGTGGTCATAGCCCGGCGCGATGTCGGTCGTCAGCGGCCCCAACGTGTAGAACGGCGCCTCACCGCACACTGCGAGCTGCTTGTCCATGTTCTGCTTGATCTTGTGCATGGGGACATGGCCCGGGCCTTCGATCATCACCTGGCAGTCCTTTGCCCAGGCAATCTTGGTGAGTTCTCCAAGTGTTTCCAGTTCGGCGAATTGCGCCGCGTCGTTCGCATCGGCGATTGAACCGGGACGAAGGCCGTCGCCGAGCGAGAAGGAGACGTCATAGGCTCTGGCGATGTCGCAGATCTCCTCGAAATGCTCGTAGAGGAAGCTCTCCCGGTGATGGTGCAGGCACCATTTGGCCATGATCGAGCCGCCGCGCGAGACGATGCCCGTGACCCGGTCGACGGTCAGCGGGATGTAGTGCAGCCGCACGCCGGCGTGGATGGTGAAATAGTCGACGCCTTGCTCGGCCTGCTCGATCAGCGTGTCGCGGTAGACCTCCCAGTTCAGATCCTCGGCGATGCCGTTGACCTTTTCCAGCGCCTGATAGAGCGGCACCGTACCGATCGGCACCGGCGCATTGCGCACGATCCAGTCGCGGATGTTGTGGATGTTGCGGCCGGTCGACAGGTCCATCACCGTGTCCGCGCCCCAGCGGATAGCCCAGACCATTTTTTCGACCTCTTCGGCCATCGACGATGTGACAGCCGAGTTACCGATGTTGGCGTTGATCTTGACCAGAAAATTGCGACCGATGATCATCGGCTCGCTCTCGGGATGATTGATGTTGGCGGGAATGATTGCGCGCCCGCGCGCCACCTCGTCGCGCACGAATTCGGGTGTGACGAAATCTGGGATCGCCGCGCCGAAGGCTTCGCCGTCGCGTTGCAGCTTGCCGCGCATCACCTCGC
>NZ_RZPQ01000626.1:0-3501 GCF_003999135.1 Mesorhizobium sp. M7A.F.Ca.CA.004.06.1.1
GCGAAATGAAGATGACGCTGATGCCGTCGGCCTTCAGCGCCTTGATGACGTCGAGCAATTTGTCGGTTTCGGCGAGCGGCAGGCTCGATGTCGGCTCGTCGAGGATGACCAGCCGCGCCTCGATCGACAGCGCCTTGGCGATCTCGACCATCTGCTGCTGGGCCAGCGACAGGGTCGCAACTTGGGTGTCGGCGGAAAAATTGGCGCCGACGCGCTTCAAAAGCGGCGCCACCATGGTGCGCAGCCTGGCGCGGTCGACGAGCTTCAGCGGCCCGGCGCGCAACGGCTCGCGGCCGAAGAAGATGTTGGCCGCGACATCGAGATTTTCGAACAGGTTGAGTTCCTGGTGGACGAAGGCGATGCCCGAACCCAGGCTGGCTTCGACGGAGAGCCTGTCATGCGCGGTGCCGTCGACCGTGATCGTGCCGCTGTCGGGCGTGGTGACGCCGCCGAGGATCTTCATCAAGGTCGATTTGCCGGCGCCGTTTTCGCCGACGAGGCCGATGACCTCGCCCGGCCTGACCTCCATGGAGAAGCCGTCCAGCGCGACGACGCCCGGATAGGTCTTGCGCACGTTCTCGAGGCTGAGGAACGGGGCGGTCACGGATGCAGCAATGGATGTGTCGGAATAGTTCATCATGCCTGACAGCGATTGGCGGAACGGCCTCCTCGCAGACTGACGGGCCTGATCGAACCCGTCAATAAAAAGCGAGGCGTCGCGCTGCCCCTCACCCTACCCCTTCCGGGGCGAGCCACTTGTCTCGCCCGTCCTTCGGACCCCCGTATAGAGACGGGGAGAGGGGGATTGCCAGCGTTGGAGCGCTTCCCTTCTCCCCGTCACTATACGGGGAGAAGGTGCCGGCAGGCGGATGAGGGGCAGCGCTAACGACGATCAGTTTCCAGACATCGCCTTCAGATTGGCGGCGTAGGCGTCGACGTCATCCTTGCCGATGATCTTGGTCGGGATGATGATGAGGTTGCCTTCCGGGATGCCCGACTTGTCGCCCTTGAGATAGGCAGCCATCAGCTTCATGCCCTGATAGGCCCATTCGAAGGGCTGCTGCACGACGGTGGCGGCAATGGTGCCTTCCTTGACGCCGCCCAGCGTGATCGGATCGTCATCGAAGCCGACGACGGTGATCGAGCCGAGCTTGCCGGCGTCGCGCAGCGCTTCATAGATGCGCGGCGTGTTGTAGGAATAGAAGCCGACCATGCAGGTGACGTCGGGGCTGGCGACCAGCGCGTCTTCGACATTCTTCTTGGCGCGCGCCTGGTCGATGTCGTCGCCGCGCACGTCGATCAGCTCGATCTTGGTGCCGGCCAGGCCGTCCTTCATGCCCTGGATGCGCTCCTTGGCGTTGTCGGCGCCGAGCAGGCCGACGAAGCCGAGGCACTTGCCGCCATTGGGCATCGCCTTCTTGGCGATTTCGGCCGCCTGCTTGCCGGCATCGACATTGGACGAGCCGATATAGGCGACGCGCTTGGTCTGCGGTGCGTCAGAGTCGGTGGTGAACAGCGCCGTTTCCGAGGCGATCTTGTTCAACCCATCGGTCGAGGTCTTGGGATCGACGGCCGAGACCATGATGCCCTTGACGCCGGCGGTCACCAGATCGTCCATCAGCCGCTGCTGGATGGCGACCGAGGACTGCTCGGGATATTTGAGCTCAAGATTGTAGTCAGGCAGTTCGCCCTGCGCCTTCTTGACGCCGGCTTCGGCGGCCTTCCAGAAATCGGAAGCGCCGTTGACGACGAAGGCCAGCGTCGGCTTGTCTTGGGCGCGCGCGATGGCCGTGGCCGACAGGCCAAGCAGCAGCGCGGTCGCGGCTACGGATGCAGTTCGTATCAAGGATTTCATGTTCAACCTCCCGTTTGGCTCAGTCGTTGGACCGGCCGATCTTGCATTAACCTGATTTTGGCACTGACCTGATTTGCCGTTTGCAGCGTGGACGCCCTCCTCCTCAAAGGGGTTCCCGGCACCGAAAGAATGGCGTCGTTCCAGCCACGATCATGGACCTTAGAGACTCATCCTTCGTTCGTAAATAGTCCGATTTGTCTGACATATCACATATCCGAGACAAGGGTTGCGGAGGTAGGTCCGCTCGCCACCGGGCCATTTTTCGTACTCTCCCGCCGCCCCGAACGTCACCGACCGGACGCGACGGATTGACGGTACAGGGCATTTTTGTATTAGTAAACAGTATTAGTTCCACGCCAATGCCGGGGTTTCGCGGTGCGCCCGCCGCCGAGCCGTGGTCACCGCCGGCCCGCCACCCAAGCCTTCCGCCCTTTAGGTTTTGGCTTGTATGGGGATTCATGGCGGATGGACCTCTGGTATACTAATAGTTATAAACGACCTTGGGGTTACCGCTATAAATCGACGGCGTCACGCCATCTTGCCGGCCTGACCGGCCTGCCAGACTGGGATTTGCCATGAGCGAGACGACGGATCGGGCCAGCGACACGGCGAGGCGGCGCAAAGCGCCGGCCAAGGGCGCCAAGGGCCGCGTCACCATGATCGATATCGCCAGGGCGGCCGGCTGCTCGCAGGCGACCGTTTCCTTCGTGCTCAACAATTCGCCAGGGATCAAGCTGTCGCAGCAGACCCGCGAACGGGTGATCGAAACCGCGCGCACGCTCGGCTACGCCGCGCCCGCCTTCTCAGCCCTCCACCCGACGTTGCCTGCCTTCGGGGGGCCCGCCTTCGAAGGGCTGGACGGGGTGATCGGCTTCGCCGTCGACCAGCTCGCCACCAGCCCGGAAGCCGTGGTCGCCATCGAGGGCGCGCGCCAGGCCTCGTGGAATGCCGGCAACGTGCTTCTGGTGGCGCAGACGCTGGGCGATTCCGTCATGGAGCCGCGCGCCATTTCAGCGCTGACCAAGCGGGGCATTTCGGCGCTGATCTACATGACCATCTTCACCCGCGAGATCACAGCGCCCGACTACCTCTACGGTCTCGACATCCCGGTGATCCTGCTCAACTGCTATACGGCGGACTATGCCTTCCCTGCTGTGGTGCCGAGCGAGATCGCCGGCGGCCAGAGCTCGACCCGCCATCTGATCAGCCACGGCCACCGCCGCATCGCCACCATCACCGGCGAGCCCTGGATGCAGGCCGCCCAGGACCGCCTGAAAGGCTACCGCCGCGCGCTCGCCACCGCCGACATCCCGTTCGACCCCGAGCTGGTGGTCGAAGGCGACTGGTCGGCCAGCGCCGGCTACGCCGCCACCGTCAAGCTGCTGGCGCTCAGGGATAAGCCCACCGCCATCTTCTGCCAGAACGACCGCACCGCGATCGGCTGCTACGAAGCGCTGAAGGAAGCCGGCCTGCACATTCCGCAGGACATCTCCGTGGTCGGCTACGACGACGAGGAAATCGCCCGCCACCTCTTCCCGCCGCTGACGACCTCGATCCTGCCGCATATGGCGATGGGCCAATGGGCGATCGAACAGCTGGAAGCGCCGGCGGCGCCTGGACGGGGGCGGTATCCGATTACGAAGCTG
>NZ_RZPQ01000627.1:0-3498 GCF_003999135.1 Mesorhizobium sp. M7A.F.Ca.CA.004.06.1.1
GCACCATCCTGTGCGCCAATGATCGCCTCGCCTTTGGCGTGATGGCGGCTGCGTTCTCGCGCGGCCTGAAGGTCGGCCGCAGACCCGATTGCGATCTGCGGGTTGCAGCACACGACGATCATCCGCTGAGCCGCTACACCTGCCCGGCGCTGACCACCATGGCGCAGGATTTCACCGCCATGGCCGGCCGCAGCGTCGAGATACTGCTGGCTCTGCTGGACGAGGCCGATCCGCCGAAGCAAGGCCTGGCCCGCACTGTCAAGCTCGGCGCCACCCTGGTGATGCGTCAGTCGGCCTGATCGTCAGCGACCTTCTCGAAGTGGCGCCAGGCAGCCACCGCCTCGGCCACCGCTTGCCGGGCAGCGGGAATATGGCGTCCCATTGAGACGAAGCCATGGATCTGGCCCGGCCACTGCCGGAGGATCACCGGCACGCCCGCGGCTTGCAGGCGCGCCGCATAGGCTGCCCCTTCGTCGGCGAGGATGTCGCGGCCGGCAAGCGCCACAAAAGCCGGCGCCGCGCCGGCGAGGGCAGGCGCCAGCAAGGGCGAGACGCGCCAGTCCATGATGTCCTCGGGCGTTCGCACATAGTGGTCGCGGAACCATGCCATGGTGGTTGCGGTGAGCCCGAAGCCGTCGCCGAAACGCTGGTAGCTATTCGATGCCTGCCGCGCGTCGGTGTTGGGATAGATCAGGAGTTGCGCCGCAAGCTGAGGCGCAAGCCCATCGCGGGCAAGCAGCGCCAGCACCGTGGCGAGATTGCCGCCGGCGCTGTCGCCGGCAACGCCGATGCGTCTGATGTCGATGCCGAGACCGGCGGCATTCCCCGCTATGAAGCGCAGTGTCGCCAGGCAATCCTCGAGCCCGGCGGGAAATTTGTGCTCTGGCGCCAGGCGATAATCGGGACAGACAATGACGGCGCCGCCGAGATTGGCCATCAGGCGGCAGATCTCGTCATGCGAATCGAGGTTGCCGATGACCCAGCCGCCGCCATGCAGGTAGAGCAGCGCCGGTGCCCCGCTTTGCGGTGCGCCGATGCCGCGATGGATGCGGAGCGCTATAGGCCCATTCGTCCCGTCGATCTGACGTTCCTGGGTCGCAGCGACCGGCTCGTGCTCACCCTGTAACGTCGGGAACGAGGCGTTGTAGGCAGTTCGCGCCGCCGCCACGCTGCCGGTCTCGAATGGCTCGCCGCCGGCTGCACGACCAATTTCGAGGACGCGCAGCGCATCCGGATCGAGCGTCATGGTCATGTCCTCAGGCCAGCAGGCTGCTCGCCTCTTCCTCGGTCAGCAGGGCCGGCTGCACGACATCGCCCGCGATGGCGACTGATCCCTGTGTTTCACCGGAGCGCAGGATAGCCTCCATGATCTCCAGTACATGCAGCGCGAGGCTGCCGGAGGCCCGTGGGGTGCTGCCGGTTTGAAGCGAGCGCACCAGATCGGCGACGCCGAGCATGCGGTAATTGGCGCGGTCGGGCGCGGCATAAGGCCAGTTGCGGGCGCCGTAGAGATCGCCCTCGCTGGCGAAATCCTGCCAGTCGGTGCCGCGCTCCGACAGCGACACCGTGCCGCCGAACGTGTCGGGGTCGGGCAGGCGCAGCGAGCCCTCCGTGCCGTGCAGTTCGATCGGGTGGTTGGAGTGGCGAAAGACATCCCACGAGGCGCCGAAGGTGACGGTCGCGCCGGAGCGGAATTCAAGCAGCGACAAAACGTTGGTTGGCGTGCCGACCTTGAATGTCGTGTTCTTGAATGGCCCATCGGCTGATATCAGCCTTTCTTCCTGGCCGCGTGTCGCCATTGCCATGACGCGCTCGACCGGGCCGAGCAGATTGACCAGCATGGTCAGATAGTACGGACCCATGTCGAACACGGGGCCACCGCCTGGCTGGTAGTAGAATTGCGGGTTGGGGTGCCAGTGCTCCATGCCGCGGCCCATCATGAAGGCGGTGCCGGTCACCGGACGGCCGATGGCGCCCTCGTCCATCAACCGGCGCGCACGGCGCCCGGCAGCACCGAGGAACGTGTCGGGCGCCGAGCCGAGCAGCAGGCCGCGCGACCGCGCCTCGTTGACCAGGCGTTGTCCGTCGGCGGCCGAGGTGGCGAGCGGCTTTTCGGTGAAGACGTGCTTGCCGGCCGAAAGCGCGGCAAACGAAATATCGAAATGCGCCGCCGGAATGGTCAGGTTGAGGACAAGATCGATCTCCGGGTCGGCCAGCAACGCGTCGACGCCGAGTGCCTGGATACCATATTCCTTCGCTCGCACTGCTGCCATGTCGGCCGAAATATCGGCACAGGCGCGCAATTCGATCCCGCCAAAAAGCCCGGCGTTGCGCAGGTAAGTCATCGAGATGTTGCCGCATCCGATGACGCCGATCCCGAGTTTGGTCTTTGATGTCCCGTGCATTTTCGATCCTGCCTCCCAATGCGCTCATGGCCTGCCGGTTCCGCCCAGCCGTTAGGCGGATCGCTTTCGCAAAAGGCTATACAACGTTTTAAATATTGACGCGCGTAAAATTTTTATACAACATGCGAAAATGCTGGTGCGATATCGGGAGGCCGCCAGCCTTGGGAGGAGAAAAATGACAGACATGAAAACCGGCCGACCGCCGATGCGAATCCTGTGGGCTATGCGCGCATTGGATACTCGGTCGCAGCCAGGGACCGCGACGGGGTCAGGCATAGATCACCTTGGCCCCGGTCCTATCAAGCTGGCTGCGTATCGGACCCGACAGGCTATCGTCGGTGATCACGACATCGACGCTCGACAGCGAAAAGGCCTTGGACGTCCCGCTGACGCCCCATTTGCTCGAATCCGCAAGGAGGACAACGCGCCGGGCCATGCGCACGAGGTTTCGCTTCGTTCGCGCCATGTCTTCGTTCACGTCGACCACATCCAGCGACGAGTCGATCGCATGCGCTCCAACAAAGACCTGATGCGCTACCAAGCCGCCGAGAGCCGTGTCGGCATCGGTGATCAGTGTGCTCACCGTGTCTGGATAGACCCGGCCGCCGATCATGTGAACGTCGAGCCCGGGCCGATGCATCAGATGCTGCACGATATTCATCGCCGTGGCCGCGACCACGACATTGCTGAGCGGCGGTAACAGCATGGCAACCTGCATCAAAGTCGAGCCGCCGTCGAAGATGACCGATTGGTTGTCCTCGAACAGTTCTACCGCTGCCCGGGCGATGCGTTTCTTTGCATCGAGGTTGGTTTGCATCCGCCGGGCGAACGCGGCCGTGGTCGAATCCGTGGTCCGGGTCACCGCGCCTCCGCGGGTCTTGGTCAGCAGTCCCTTACGGTCCAGTATCTCGAGGTCGGAGCGCACCGTGACTTCCGATACGCCAAAATCGTCTGACAGGTCCTTGATGCGGACCTGTCCGCTACGTTGCACTTCACCCAGGATCGATTGGCGTCTCTGCTCTGACAACATTGCCCTGTCCTTGCCTCCATCCGCCAAGCAATCACCCTGGCCTCGGTTCACTCTACCAAAAAT
>NZ_RZPQ01000628.1:0-3495 GCF_003999135.1 Mesorhizobium sp. M7A.F.Ca.CA.004.06.1.1
GGTCGGGCTCGGCAAACAGCACCGCAGCAAGCGCCACGCGCATGCGCCAGCCGCCGGAGAAGGACGAGGCCGGACGCCGTTGCGCAGCGTCGTCGAAGCCGAGGCCGGCGAGAATGGTGGCGGCGCGGGATTCGGCTGAGTGCGCGTCGATATCGGCCAGCCGCATATGGATGTCGGCGATGCGGTGCGGATCGGTCGCCGTCTTTTCTTCTTCGAGCAGCGCCGTGCGTTCGAGATCGGCCTTGAGCACGATCTCGATCAGCGCGTCCTCGGTGCCCGGCGCTTCCTGCGCCACCTGGCCGATGCGGGTGCTCTTCGGCAGGCTGATCGAGCCTGTCTCGGACGGGAAATCGCCGGTGATGGCCTTGAACAGCGTCGTCTTGCCGGTACCGTTGCGGCCGACAAGGCCGGCCTTGGTGCCGGCCGGCAAGGTCAGCGAAGCATGGTCGAGAAGCAGGCGTCCGGCCATGCGGAGCGATAGGTCGTTGATGATCAGCATGGCCGCGCTTTTGCACCGGACATCAACGCTTCGCAAGGCCTTGCCGGCCAGTTGGCCGCACAAGGCCTCGAAACGACGCCAGCGAGGGCGTCGTCAAAGCAGCCGAACAGTGGCTTGCCTGCTCTCAGGCAGTCGCCTTGCGCTTCGTTGCCTTGGCGACAGCGGCCGGCGCTGCTGCCGGCTTGCGGCCAAGTCCCGTCGACTTTGCCAGCGCCGATCGCGTCGCCGAGTAGTTTGGCGCAACCATCGGATAGTCCGGCGGCAAGCCCCATTTGGCCCGATAATCGTCCGGGCTCAGGCCGTAGTCGGTCCGCAGATGCCGCTTGAGCGACTTGAACTTCTTTCCGTCCTCAAGGCAAATGATGTAGTCGGGAAACACCGACTTCTTCGGATTGACTGCCGGAACCAGGTTTGGAGTTTCCGCGACAACTGCACCAGCGAGCTTGCGAACCGAAGCACTGACGCTGGCAATCAACTCAGGCAGGCCGGCAGCAGGAAGCGGATTGTTGCCTACATAGGCCGAGACAATATCGGCCGTCAGCTCGATAACGGTCTTATCATCGATATTTGACAATTCTTTCACCTTATTTGCGACAAAATCCTCCACCCCAGCGAAGACTTGTGTCGATGTATCTCTTTAACCGCGTCCCCCAACGGACCGCCAAGTCTCATAAAAGAATGAAGAATCGGCAAAAATAGCATTCATGCGAAATCGACGCCGTGCAAATTAGAAAATCTAATACTTGGAACCAGCAGACTTAGCGGCAGGACTTTCGTCCAATATCTCCAGAATACGCTTCCAGCGGGCGCAACGCGCGAAATCCTTTTGTTCTATCGCCTTTTCGGCCCTCATCGCGGCGTAGAGCCAATGCGCTTCCTGATTGGCCAGACGCTCATTCTCGTCAAACATGGTTTTCGACCTCCGAACGTTCCACACCGACCGCGACACAACTGCCGATGACGAGGATGGCTCCGACAATGGCCGTCACCGTCAGCCGTTCGCCGGACAAGGTCAAAAGCAGGGTCGAGGCGATCGGCGTGAGATAGGCGACCACCGCGACCCTGTCGCTGCCTTCAAGCTTCAAGGCGCGCGACCAGAAATAGTAGCCCAGGCCCATCGGACCGGCGCCGAGATAAAGGCCGAGGGCCAGGTCCGCGCCGACGGGCCAGGTGAAACCGTCGCGAGCGCACCACAGAAACATCAAAGCGACGCCAATCAAAGACGATGGCAGCAACAGGCGATCCGCTGGAGTGGCCACCCGTCCCACCATGAGCGAATAGAAGGCCATGCACAGCGCTGACCCGAATGCGGCGAGATAGCCGACCAGATCGCCCTCGAACCAGGATTGGTTGCGCCCTCCCGAAATCACCAGTGCAACGCCGATGAAGCCCACCACCGCGGCGAGACCCAACAGTGCCGGACGCCGCGGATTTTCCAAGGCAATGACTGCCGCCGCGACCATCAGCGGCCAGGTGTAGGCCACCAGATTGGCCTCGATCACCGGCATCGAAGCGAAGGCGATGTATTGCAGCACCATGGTGCCGACCAGGCCGATGAAGCCGATCGCGAGAGAGATGAGCGCCGCCCCGGCGGTGACCGGTGCTACTCTTTCGCGGCTCATCAATCGGATGGCGGCGAAGACGAGTGCTGCGCCTGCAAATTGCAGGAACTGGACCTGCGAAACCGGTTGGCTGGCCAGCAGGGATTTGCCGACCAGGGCATTGGTGGACCACAACGCCACCGCACCGGCAGCGAAGACCAACGCGGATATCGAGCCGGATCCCTGCCGAAACAATCGGCATGGGACTCTATGTTGCTGTTCGACCATGATCCTGTCCGAAAACCGGTTCCGACTTTTCGGGGTCATGGTTCATTACCATGATTCCCTGGCGCCGCCCGGAACCGGTGCCTCGACGGCGGTGGGCACGGGATGCTCCGCCTCGAACCGACGATAGGCCGGCAGCTGATTGGTCCAGACATCTTCGGCCAGTTCGCTGACCCACTCACGGTCGTGGTCGTTGTCGGCGGCGAGATAGAACATTCTGTTATCGTCGACATAGGGTTTGGCCACCGAGCGCTGGTTGAGCACCAGCGTGACGCGCTCGCCGAACCGGATCGGAGCGGTGCGATGCAGGACGCCCAGGAATTGGCCGAGCGTCGCGTAGTTCATCTTGTGATCGATGCGCATGACACTGTTGCGCGGGATCTCGCGGCCGGCTTCGAGAATGGCGCGGCCGGTTTCGGAGTCGTCGCAGAAGATTTCGAGATGGCCGCCGACCAGCGGATTGCTGATCGACAGCGGAATGAGCTCGGTCACCGGAACGCCATCGCAATGCCACTCCACGGCGCCGTCGTTGGGATTCATGAAGGTGACCGTCGAGCCGACGATCGACAGCGGATAGGGCTCCAGCTTGGTGCCCGTCATGTCGGACAGCCGCTCCAGGCGCAGCTTGTCATGCAGCAATTCCTTGATCTCGGGGATGAAACGGTCGGCCCCGGTGATGAAGGTCAGATCGAGGTGCTTGTGCACGGCATGGCTGGCCTTGAGCTTCAGGGCAGCCTCCTCGATAGCTGCAAGCAGTGCCGGGTCATAGCCGTGCAGATATTGCGCGACACCGAAACTCGACACTTTCCAGGCGGTTTCATGGCCGATAATGGCTTCGCGGCTCATCGCATAACGCAGTTCGGGAATGGTATGGGCGTTCATTGTACTTCTCCAGGATGGGGGCAACACTTGGTAAACAGTCGATTAATTCACCCACCCCTGTAAAATTAGGAATGCTGGTGCTAGTGTAAGCCAAGCTTAAGGTCGAAACCGTGCGTCTGCTCAGTCAGGTCAACCTCAATTCGCTTAAAATCGTGGAGAGTGCTGCGAGGCACGGTAATTTCACGCGTGCCGGCGAAGAACAGTTTATTACCGCTTCAGCGGTCAGCCAGCGCGTGAAAAGCCTTGAGGATCAGCTTCGTTTCAAGATTTTCCAGCGCGGCGGCAATG
>NZ_RZPQ01000629.1:0-2670 GCF_003999135.1 Mesorhizobium sp. M7A.F.Ca.CA.004.06.1.1
CAGCACGGCGGCGGGCGACTTCGTCGTGGTGAGCCTGCTCGGGTCGGCGTTCGACAACGGCTTTACTTTTGACGCTCGAATTGAAAGCAATACCATCACGGTCGCAAACGGGCTGACAGCGGATGGCATATCCGTATTCAATGCCGGCGGCGGCGCCATGCGGGTCGGAATCAAAAACAACTCCATCGACTATGCCGGTACGCAACGTGCTATCCTTGTCCAGGCCGGACAGGACGGCGCCGGCAGCATCCTGGCCCAGATAACCGGCAACGCGATTGACATCAAACTGGATGGGACCGGAGATGCGGCTGCTGGCATTCTCGTCCAGTCAGCCGTCACGGACCCGGAGGGAAATGGTGCATCCGTCGATCTGAGCATAGGCGGCGCCGGCGCGCTCGCGAACATCTTTACGCATTCGCTTGGCGGCACCATGGCGGCTGGTGACATCCGGGTACGTCAGCGCAACAACGGGACGATCAACCTTAGCGGCTATGCTGGGGGCGCCATGGATACTGCTGCCGTGATCGCTTATCTGAACGGCCGCAATACAGTTGTTTCTGCATCTACCGCGACGGCGCAAACGAGCGGATTTACCGGGCTTGCCACGCCGCCGTTCCCATGATGGCTACGTTGATGAGGTAGAAAGGCCACCATTTGGTGCGACGATCTACAACCTTGGGTACACACTGCCTTCCTGCGCCTCTTGTTATTTAAATACTGTCTATTATTTTATAATAGTACTTGGTTTGTTAGAAACCCAAGTAGACTTCTATGTCGTTCCGTGTATTCTTCTGATATCTAATGAGGGCGCGAGACATGGCCGAGCCATTTCTATCGGAAATCAGGATTATGTCCTTTGTCTTCCCGCCCAAGGGTTGGGCGCTCTGTAACGGGCAGCTTTTGCCGATCAACCAGAACCAGGCGCTATTTTCACTGCTCGGAACCACTTTCGGCGGTGACGGCCAAGTCAATTTCGCGCTGCCCGATTATAGGGGACGTATCCCGATCCACGTTGGGAGCGGTCACACACTAGGCGAGCGCGGTGGCGAGCAAAGCCATACGCTGTCGATTTCCGAAATACCGACACACGTTCACTTTGCGCAGGCAAGCACAAACACCGGTAGCAGCCAGGATGGTGCGGGGAACGTTTTGGGGGTGGTTCCGGGGCGGCTGTATAGCGATTTCGCGAACGTGACGACGCTGAGCCCGAGCACAATTACCAGTGTCGGCGGCAGTCAGGCACATCTCAACATGCAGCCGTTCCTGACGCTGAGCTTCTGCATTGCCCTGCAGGGCATTTTCCCTTCGCCGAATTAAGGAGGCGCGATCATGGCACAGCCTTATGTTGGTGAGATACGCATGTTTGCCGGCAATTTCGCGCCGGCCGGCTGGATGTTCTGCGAGGGACAGCTTCTGCCGATCTCGGAGAACGAGACACTGTTCCAGCTGATTGGCACGACCTATGGCGGCGATGGCCAGAGCACCTTCGCGCTGCCCGACCTGCGAGGCCGTGTTCCGCTCCATCAGGGCAGCGGCTTCATCCTTGCGGAGACGGGAGGCATAGAGGAAGTCAATCTGACAATTTCCCAGATTCCGTCACACAGCCATCCGATGGTCGCGTCCCTGAGCATTGGTCAAGATACCAGTCCCAGCGGGAAGGTCGTTGCACAGATTGGCGGTGGCGCCTTGCCCTACATCCAGGACACGACCGATACCGACATGGCCCAGCAGGCTGTAACAGCCGTTGGCGGCAGCCAGCCGCACAACAATTTCCAGCCGTATCTTTGCATCAGCTTTATCATTTCACTTTTCGGCATCTTTCCGTCGCCGACCTGAGAGGGACATCATGGCTGACCCGTTCGTCGCCGAAATCCGAATCTTCCCCTTTTATTTCGCGCCCAGGGGCTGGGCGTGGTGCGACGGGCAGTTGCTGCCGCTGTCGCAGAACACGGCATTGTTCTCGTTGCTGGGCACGACCTATGGCGGCAATGGCAAAAGCAATTTTGCCTTGCCCGACCTTCAGGGCCGCTTGCCGATGCACCCGGGGCAAGGACCAGGGCTTTCGCTGCACGATCTCGGCGAGACCGACGGTACGGAAACGGTAAGCCTGCTCGAATCGGAGATTCCTAACCACACCCACGCAATGCGCGACCATGACATCGACCTGGGCGAACTCAATGCGCCGTCCTCGACGCGAAGCCTGGCCAAATCCACCAACGCAACAATCTATACCCCGGCGGCCAACCTGACGCAGATGAGCCCTCAAGCGCTCCCCCCTGCCGGCGGCGACCAGCCGCACAACAACATGCAGCCCTATCTCACCTGCTATTTCTGCATCGCGCTGCAGGGCGTCTTCCCGCCAAGAAGCTGAATTCCGAACCGAAAGGGCAGGACCGTACGATGGCCAAGAACGCAGAACCGAAGTCGAAGGTCCCCGCAGCGAAGACGCCGGCGCCGAAAGCGGCTTCCAGGGCCCGCCCGGCGCCGTCCAGCCCTCCACCCATTTTCCAGCACAAGCCGGCCGGCACGTCGTTTTTCGAACTGTCGCGGCTGATGGTGGTGGGGATCGATTCCGCCAAGGGGCAGTTGATCCAGAAGGCGCAGCTTTCGCCGAACGGGCCATGGCCCTCGGCCTGGTCGTTCATCGCGCCCGGCGCCTGGGTGATCATG
>NZ_RZPQ01000629.1:2680-3495 GCF_003999135.1 Mesorhizobium sp. M7A.F.Ca.CA.004.06.1.1
CGTGTCGCCGTGGTCGCGCAGCCAGCGGGAACCACCAATCTGTCCTTCATCACCGAAGACGCCAACCAGATCGGCCCGGTCGAGAAATGGACCGCGCCGATGAGCATCGGCACGCCGCCCGGCGCCACCTCCTATCAGAAGCTTTCGATGGCGCGCGATGCCGATGGCCGCATCGAGGTCTTCGTCACCGACAATCAGGGCCGCATCTGGTGGATCTACCAGAATCCGGACCAGATCGTGCAGGTGCAGAAAACCATCACGCCGCCCGGCACGACGACACCGATCGTCGTCACCGTCGACGTGCTGACGCCGCCGGCCAAACCGTGGAGCGACTGGATCCAGATCCCCGGCGGCCTGGTGACGGTTTCGGCGATACGCCAGGGTGACGGCCGCATCGCGCTGTTCGGCATCAATTCGAACCTGCATCTCTATCGCTGCCAGCAGGCGAAGGCGCAGGCCTTGAAGGCCGCCGACTGGACGGGTTGGGTGCAGATCGACACGACCCAGACAGGTGGCTTCATCGAGATGGCGCCGGTCATCGGCCCGCTGGGCGCCACCAATTTGTTCGCCCTGACCCAGAACGGCCAGGTGCTGCACACGCGCCAGATGCCCGCCGGATCGGATACGTGGACGCAGTGGGCGACACCCGGCTACTCCAGGGCGCCCAACCAGGCGCTTGCCGCCGGCATCCAGGGCGACGGCGATATCGTGCTGGTCGCGGCCGACCAGCAGCACTTCCTCCAATTCAACGCGCAATGGGATGCCTATACCCAGAACTGGTCGGGATGGCGCGATTTCGGCGCATCCCTTCGCTC
>NZ_RZPQ01000062.1:0-15149 GCF_003999135.1 Mesorhizobium sp. M7A.F.Ca.CA.004.06.1.1
GTCAGCACTTTTATGCTGCAATGCAATAGCTGCACGGCAGCATTTATGAGTCAAGACTGTTTTACCTTCCGTTAATCAATTACGTTGCTGGCGTCAGGACATGAGCGGCCATGCCTAAAACTTGTCACTTTTTAGCCGATTCCTTGGGCATGATGGCAGCGCCTGTGCTGATTCTTTAAGCATATGATTTTGCTTGCATAAATCGTTTGTTTTGTGCTTATTTTTAGGCTTCGCTAATGGAAAGAATTTTCGGTTTGGAAAATTCGGCCGCGGATCGGCTAAAAGACCTGGCAAGGATATTTCAGCCGCGGTTCTCACTTCTTTCCGACGCGATCTCGATAGACGCTTCGGTTGCAAAAATTCGCACTGCAAAAGGAAAGGCTTTACGGCATCGAGGTTTTTGGTGATGTTTGCTTCGCACGTGCAGCATAAGTGTTCGCGCAAACCGCTTTCTTGGGAGATTGTGCGCTAAATGGCCTTGCCTGACGGCTCATACGAACGATTGCGCGCCGCCGGCTGTGCCGACGAGGTGGCCTACGTACAGGCCTGCCTGCGATTGTATTTTGCCGGGCCGCACGCCGGCGCGGGCGACATTTCGATGCGTGATCTGGACGGTGCCAAAATTGCCGACATCGCCAGGCTGAACAAGGTCGCCACCTTTGTCCTCAAGGCCCTTTCGCGCGCACCCGCGCTTGAGAGGCCGCCTGAGCTTTTCCGATGGCTCGACACCTACCGCAGGAGGACGGTTTCGATGAACGCGTCCTGCATCATGGATTCCATGGCGGTCCATGATGTGCTGCGCGCCAGCGAGATCGATTTTGTTTTTCTGAAGGGTCCGTTCCAGCAGCAGCTTCTCTACGACGACCACTTCATGAAGCCGTCCGGCGATGTCGACATCCTTGTTTCGCCGCTCGGATTTTTCAGGGCGCGTGATGCGCTTCGCCAGATCGGTTATGAGGTATCAGGCAAGTCGAACTCCGTCTGGTGGGTCCGCTTCCTCGGCGAACAGCACATGACCCGGGACGACGGGCCGAGGTCGTCCACGGTAGATCTCCATTACCGCCTCCAGCAGCCCGGCTCGCCAAGCCCGCGCGACGCGGACGGGTTTCTGCGGCGCAAGCGACAGGTCGAAATCGCCGGTGCGACGGTGCCGTTCACCTCGGTGGCCGATACTTTGCTTTTGTCCTGCATCAGCGTCGCCAAGGCACTTTTCAACCGGGAACCCTGCGCGGGCTACGTCTGTGATATCGGTGCCAGCGCCGCCCGCCTCGACGAGGGGGATCAGCAGCGTTTGCTCGATGCCGCAACCGTACAAGGTTTGGACGACACGCTGCTGCTTGGCCTGCGCGCCGCCGATGTGCTACTCGGCGGCGCTGGCACGCTGCTGTCGCAGCGCGCGACCAGGATCCTGTCGCGCATCGGCAATGAGGATCTGCTCAGCATGGTCATCGCGCCATGGCTGCCGTCGCTGCGGTGGCCACAGCGGCGAACGGTGCTGTGGGAACTGTGCGGCCGCGCGCCGGTCCGCTATCTGGCCGAAGCCGGCTGGGCGGCGTCCGCCGATATCAGCCGCCGCATCTTCGAGCGGCCGGGAAGTCGCTGAATGAAGGCAAATTGGGTGCTGATGGCAATTCTGTAGGGCATCGAAGGAGTACGGGGCGAGGGCAAATCGATATTACCTGTACGAGAGGCAAATCCATGTCGATGACGAAATTCGAGGTCTGCGTGATCATCGCGGCAAAAAACGCCGCAGCGACAATCGCCGTCGCCATCGCATCCGCGTTGCGCGAACCGGAAGTGGCGGAGGTCGTCGTTGTCGATGATGCCTCTACCGACGACACCGCCGATGTCGCACGATCCGCCGATGATGGCAGCGGGCGGCTCTCCGTGATGCGCCTCGATGTCAATCGCGGCCCCTCCTTTGCCCGCAACGCAGCCATCGCCGGCTCGAAATCGCCGTTCATCAGCATTCTTGATGCCGACGATTTTTTCCTCGAAGGCCGGTTTCGCAACCTGTTTGCCGGGGCCGATTGGGATTTCGCAGCCGACAACATCATGCTGATCAGGGATGATGCGACGGGCGACGCGACGAAAATCGTCGCGCCGCAATTTGCCGCCGATCCGGAATTCCTCGATTTCGAGCGCTTCGTCGAAGGCAACATCTCCAGGCGCCGCGTGCAGAGGGGCGAACTGGGCTTCTTGAAGCCGGTGATAAGCCGTGCCTTCCTCCACCGCCACGGGTTGAGCTACGACGAGAGCCTGCGGCTGGGCGAGGACTATGAACTCTACGCCCGCGCAGTCGCATGCGGGGCGCGGTTCAAGGTCATTCGCTCCTGCGGCTACGGCGCCGTCGTCCGCGCCGATTCTTTGAGCGGCCGCCACAAGACTCAGGACCTGAAGCGTTTGGCCGATGCGGATCTGGCGCTGCTGGCGATCGACAGTCTGCCGGAAGGCTCGAAGGCGGTGCTGCGGCGGCATGAACGGCACGTGCGCGACAAATATCGGCTGCGCAATTTCCTTGACGTCAAGGCTGAGCGGGGGCTGGCATCGGCCGCGGCTTACGCTTTCGCCAGCCTGTCCAACCTCGTCCCCATCGTCCAGGGCGTGGCTTCCGACAAGCTCGAGGCGCTGTTTCGTCGCGTCGGCCTTATGTCCAGCCAAAAGCCTGTGCCGCCGCGGCGCTTTCTGATGGCTGGAACCAGCATGGGCAAGGAACGCTGAGAGCGAGGCCCGAGGCCTGCGGTTTGTCCGCTCGCGACACGTCATCACGCAAACCATTTCGGCTGGATTTATGAGTTTACGAATTGGGTGGTTGCCTCGCGGCTCCGACGATGGCAGTCTATGTTGCGGTGCAGCATATTGGACGACCAGCCGAACTGGCCCCCGATCGGATTGGTCCGATGTCTCTCCTTCAGAGGAGCAGGACAATGCAAGGCGAGTTTTTGAGCCCCGGCTGCGGGGATCGGCCAGAAGCCCGGCCCACAAGCCGGCGATGACAGGAACCTGAGCCCATGGCCTCGATATTCGGTTTCAGATCAAGGGATCCGGCCCGCGACCGGCAGGCCGATGTTTCACGTCTTGATCGTCTGGCAAAGCTGTTCGAACAAATTGCGGCCGAGATCGAGGCCGAAAGAACCGGGCTTGAGAATCGCTACCGGACAACGTCGACCAACGCCGCCTTCCTGGTCGAAGCCATGGAGAACGGCTCAGCTTCCGACAAGCGGTCTTCGGAAGTCAGCGCACTGACACAGTCAATCCTGAATTGCGAACGCCGCATTGCAGCGCTGTCGCGCCAGGACGGCATGATGAAAGAGCTCCGTCATTCGCTGGATATGGTCTTCGACGAGGACGCCGATTCGGCCGCCGCCTCGGCGGAATTCGCCTGGCCGGCAGGCGCCGGCAGAGGTTGAAACGTGAAGGCTCGGAACTGTTGCAACAGATTTGATGCAAGGCGGGAAGCAATCGAGAGGGTCACAGGGAAGGTCAAGGTTGGCCCGTTCAGGAGCGGTTCGCACGTCGACTTTGGGTTGGGGACACACAGCGCAAAGGTGAGTTTGATATGAAGTCGAATCCGAAACCTACGACGGCAATTGACGCGCCGCCTCTCGCATATCGGACCGGACAAGCCGCCTGGCGACGGCTGGGGTCGCTCGGTGCGTTGCTGCTGGCTGCTCTCGGCGGTTTCCCGGCAACCCCTTCCTACGCCCAGGACATTCCGACATCGCCGTCCTTCGTCGATGATTTCAAAAGCTTCGATCGTGCGCGCTGGTATGTTTCCGACGGCTGGAACAACGGCAGCCATCAGAATTGCACCTGGTCGAAAGGCATGGTCGAACTGTCGAATAATGTGCTTTCGCTCGGCTTCGAAAAGCAGACGCTGAAGGATCGCGACTACGTCTGCGGCGAGATCCAGACCAAGCAGCGCTTCGGCTACGGCACCTATGAGGCACGGCTGAAGACCGATACCGGCTCCGGCCTTAACGCGGCGTTCTTCACCTATATCGGTCCCAGCGACAAGCAGCCCTGGGACGAGATCGACTTCGAGGTGCTGACCAAGGACACCTCCAAGGTGCAGGTCAATGCCTATATCGCGGGCAAGGGCAAGAACGAGAAGCTGGTCGACGTGCCGGGCGGCACGGAGAACGCCTTCAACGACTACGCCTTCGTCTGGCAGAAGGACAGCTTGCGATGGTACGTCAACGGCCAGCTGGTGAACACGATTACCGACCCGGCGAAGCTGCCCAGCCATGCACAGAAGATATTCTTCAGCTTTTGGGGCAGCGATACGATGAAGGGTTGGATGGGAGCGTTCGCGGATCCGGGCCGCAAGCTTTCCCTGCAGATCGAGCGGGTTGCCTTCACGGCGCTCGGCGAACCCTGTCAATTTCCGGAATCGCTGGCATGCAGTGTAAAGTAGTTGGGAAAGTCGATTTGAACCGGCGGGACCGAAAACGGTCCGCTGCCTTGCATGGGAATGAAACCGAATGAATTTGACGGTGTTTGGAATTGGCTATGTCGGCCTCGTGCAGGCTGCGGTCCTTGCCGAAGTCGGGCATCAGGTGGTGTGCGTCGACATCGACGCCGCCAAGGTCGAGCGGCTCAACCAGGGCCTGGTTCCCATTTTCGAACCCGGTTTGGAAAACCTCGTTAAGGAAAACCATGCTGCCGGCCGCATCAAGTTCACCACCGATGCCGCCGCCGCTGTCAGGCATGGCGAGATCCAGATGATCGCGGTCGGCACGCCGCCGGGCGAGGACGGCTCGGCCGATCTCAAATATGTGCTGGCCGTCGCCGAGACCATCGGCCGCGAAATGGACAAACCCAAGATCGTCGTCGGCAAGTCTACGGTGCCGGTCGGCACCTGCGAAAAGGTGAAGGCCAGGATTGCCGACACGTTGAAGAAAAGAGGCCGCGAGGACCTGGCTTTCGATGTCGCTTCGAATCCCGAGTTCCTCAAGGAGGGGTCCGCGGTCGCCGATTGCATGAAGCCGGACCGCATCATCGTCGGCACCGACAGCGAGGACACCGAGGCTGTGATGCGCGAACTCTACGCGCCGTTCAACCGCAACCACGAGAAGATGATCGTGATGGACGTGCGCAGCGCCGAATTCACCAAATATGCCGCCAACTGTATGCTGGCGACCAAGATCAGCTTCATGAACGAGATGGCCAATTTGGCCGAACAGCTCGGCGCCGACATCGAGGAGGTCCGCAAGGGCATCGGCAGCGATCCCCGAATCGGCTACCATTTCATCTATCCGGGTCTGGGTTATGGCGGTTCGTGCTTCCCCAAGGACGTGCGGGCGCTGATCAAGACCGCCGAAGGCGTCAAATTCGACGCCAAGCTGCTGCGTGCCGTCGAGGAGCGCAACAACGCACAGAAATCGGTTCTCTTCGACAAGGTGGACCGCTATTTCAAGGGCAACCTCAAAGGCAAGACCTTTGCGCTCTGGGGCCTGGCCTTCAAGCCCAACACCGACGACATGCGTGAGGCGCCGGCGCGCGTCCTGATGGAAGCGCTCTGGAAGGCCGGCGCCAATGTGCAGGCCTATGATCCCGAGGCGATGCAGGAATGCCAGGCCATCTACGGGCTGCGCGACGACCTGCTTCTGTGCGGCACCAAGGAGGCGGCGCTGCGCGGTGCCGATGCGCTGCTGATCGCCACGGAATGGAAGAGCTTTCGCGCGCCGTCTTTCGACGCTGTGAAGGATGCGCTGATTACGCCGGTCATCTTCGACGGCCGCAACCTCTATGACCCCAAGGTCATCGCCCGCCACGGCATCGAATATCACTCGATCGGCAGAATGGCGGCATGAGACCAGGCCCTGGCAGACGGATGCAAGACCGGTCCGCACATGGCCTGCGGGCGCTGGGACTGAGCGCGTATTTCTGTGTGGAGTTGTAGCCGATGGTGCTGGACGTAAAGCCGGAGCAAATCACCAAGGATCATTTCGATCTCGTAGCGATCGGTTCCGGCTTCGGTTCGGCCTTCTTCCTGCACGAGTTCGCCAAGCGCCGAAAGGCACGCATTCTGGTGCTGGAGTGGGGGCGCCACAACACCCATGAATGGCAGCTCGAGCAGAACGTCAACACCGACATCGAAGACGAAACGACCTATAAGACCAATTCCAACAAGCCGTGGAACTACACGATCGGACTGGGTGGCGGGACGAACTGCTGGTTCGCGCAGACGCCAAGATTTCATCCCAATGATTTCCGGCTGAAAAGCACCTACGGTATCGGCAATGACTGGCCGATCAGCTATGACGACGTCGAGCCGTTCTATTGCGACGCGGAAGACATCATGTCGATCTCCGGCGATCCCGACATGGCGGCGATGCTGCCCCGCTCGAAGCCGTTTCCGCAACCGCCGCATCGCATGTCGACACCGGACAGGATGATGAAGGCGGCGCAGCCCGGCCAGCACTTTGTCATGCCAACCGCGCGGGCGCGGCTGCCGACATCACAACGCACCTCGTGCTGTGCCAATCTGCGTTGCTGGCTGTGCCCGGTCGACGCCAAATTCACCGTCAACAACGGGTTGATGCACGTCTTCGAGCATCCCGACGTCTCGGTCTGCCTCGGTGCGGAAGTCCGCCGGCTCGATCACGTCGGCGGCGCTGTCCGTTCGGTCACGTTCCGCCATGACGGCAAGGAATACCAGGTCAGCGGCGATCTCTTCATTCTCGGCGCCAATGCCATCCAGAGCGCGGCGATCATGCTGCGATCCGGCCTGGGCGGCGAATTCGTCGGCAGCGGCCTGCATGAATCCTACGGCTGGAATTTCGAGGTCTATCTAGACGGCGTCGACAATTTCGACGGCAGCACCATCACCACCGGCCTGAATTTCGGCCTCTATGATGGTCCTCACCGATCGGAGCATGCGGCGGCACTGGTCTATTTCGAGAACCGCTGGCAGCACGGACTGCGTGCCGAAAAAGGGCGGCTACGCCAGGCGCTGCCGCTTGTCGTGGTCACCGAGGACTTGCTCGATCCCGAGAACTTCGTCACGCTTGACGAGGATGAGAATGCCTTCGTCAGCTTCAAGGCGCCATCGGACTATGCGGTGAAGGGCATGACGCGCGCTCTGGAGAAATTGCCTGGCCTTCTGGCGCCGCTGCCGATCGAAAAGCTCTTCGACCGCGGCATTCGGCCGAGCGAATCGCACGTCCAGGGCACGCTGAGGATGGGTACGGGCCCAGCCGATTCGGTCATCGACAGCGGCATGATCCACCACCAGCTCAGAAATCTGGTCGTCGTCGGCACAAGCACCTATCCGAGCTGCTCCTGCGCCAACCCGAGCCTGACCGCGGCAGCGCTGTCCTTGCGGGCGGCGAGCCGGATCGCGTGAAAGGAGGTATCGCATGATCGAGATTTCCAGACGCTCGGCCCTGGCCGTCATGGCTGGCGGAGTGGTTTCGACAGGGGTCGCCTACGCCGCCGTTTCCTCGTTCTCGGACGAGGATCTGGTGCGCGTCACGCTGGAAAAATACCTTGGCAAGTTGAACATCCGCATCGAGCATCTGCAGCAGTTCGTGCTGGCGTTCCGCAACAGGAATCCGTGGAACTTTCCAAGCGAAAAACTAAGCGACGCCGTCACGCTGGTGGAGGAACTCAAATTGGGCGCAGCACGCCGCCTGCTGCCCGAGCGAAAGCGGGAAGATCTGGTGCATTTCGACCGCTGGGTGGTCGCCGAATTCCATATGCTGACGGACTACGCCTGGCGCAGTTCGCCCAACGACCCGATCCGATTTACCGGCTGGCAATCCTGTACCAATCCCTTCGCCAATCTGGAGCCGCCGAAACTTGCCTGACGTCGAAAGCGAGGCGGCGGACTTTGCCTGTTGTCTCCGAGCAAGGAATACGAGATGCGACAAGGAGCCCGATCATGAAAGTTCTCTTTGCAGGCGGCAACGGCTACCCGCCCGAGTTAAGCGGCGGCGTTCAGTCGAGCACGCATCACCTGGCCGAACAGCTGATCGAGCACGGTCATGAAGCCGCTGTGCTCGCCGCCCTGTTCGGTGATGGTGTCTTCGGCTTCAAGGCGCGCGCCAAGATGAAGCTGCTGCGGCAGCCGGCGGTTGTCGACAGCTATCCCGGCTATCCGGTGGTGCGGGCCTGGTTTCCCTGGGAAGCAGCGGGCTATGCCGTCGACAGGCTGAAGCCCGATGTCGCCGTGGTCCAGTGTCACAAATCGGTTCCGATCGGCAAGGCGCTGCAGGCGGAGGGCGTGCCTCTGGTCGTCTATCTCCGCAATGTCGAGTTCCATGAACTGGGCGGCGATCTGCGCGAATTGCATTCCGCGCTTTACATCGCCAATTCTGACTTCACCGCACGTACTTACAGACAGGAGTTCGGCATCGAGGCGGTGGTGATCCCGCCAACCATCAACCCGGCGCACTACTCGACGCCGACGACGGGCCAGTTCGTCACGCTGATCAACCCTTATGAGGAAAAGGGGTTCGAGCTCGCGGTGCGGATTGCCGGCGCCTGCCGCGAAATTCCATTCCTGTTCGTCGAAAGCTGGAAGCTCGACGACGATCACCGGGCGCGGATCGAACAGACGATCGCTCCCTTGGGCAATGTCGTCCTGGAGAGCCGCACCAGCGACATGAAGACGGTCTACGGCCGCACGAAGATCCTGCTTGCTCCCAGCAAGTGGGAAGAGGCCTGGGGCCGCGTCGCGTCGGAGGCCCATTGCAGCGGAATCCCCGTTGTCGGCTCGCGGCGCGGCGGTCTGCCCGAAGCGATCGGCTCCGGTGGCGTGGTGCTGGATTATGATGCACCGCTGGCCGACTGGGTCGCGGCCGTCAGGCGGCTGTGGAACGACAATCAGGAATATGACCGGCTTTCCAGCCTCGCCCGCAGCTTCGCCGGGCGCCCGGAACTCGATCCCGATCGCCAGTTCATCACCTTCTTCTCGATACTGGACAGGGCCATGCAGCAGCGCGCGCGACAGGCGGCCTGACGGCGCCGCCTGAGCAGGTCAGGCCGGGCGCTTGACCCGGCTTTTCAGCGTCTCGTAGCCGCGGGCGCCAAGCAGCGCGCGGGCAATGGTCTTGGCGGCGCTTTTGCGGCCCTCTTGCGACTTGATCTGCCGCAGCCTTGCCGGCAGGTTCCTGGCCGCCTGACCAAGTGCCGGCAGCGACAGCGTGTTGGGAAAGCTGACCATATGCGTTTCGACGCACAGCACCGGCTTGCCTGACAGTTCGGTGATCCTCAGCGCCTGTTCGTGCTCGCTCTCGATGAACAGGATGGCATCGGACTTGCGGTAGAAATCCGCCTTGAAACTGCCATGCGCGCCGAGCCGTTGCCGTTCCGCCTTGCTCGGCAGGTCGAGCATGATCAACTGGTCGTATTTGATCTCATGCTTGGCGAGCCATGCCTCGGTGAGCGCGCGGTATTTCTCCAGTCGGCTGGTGACCAGCCAGCCGATCCTGTGGGTCGCGACATGGAGCGGCCGCGCTTCGCTGAGGAATTTTTCATAGGCCGGGCCGTCGTCGTTTTCCGCCTCTGTCGGATCGAGGCACAGCACGCCGTCAATGTCGACGCAGCATTGCGCCAGGAATTTGTGATGCATGAAGTTCCACTGGAACATGCGCGGATGCGGCACGACTTCGAAGACGAGGTCGGTTTCCTGGTGCTGGGGCTCAAGGCCGAACACGGCGGCAAAGGTGAACTCCGCCTTGATGCCCGCAGCCTGGATGCGGGCGCGTGCGTCACGCATGGCGTTGCCGCCAGCGACGCTGTCGTCGATCACCAGCACCTTGCGCATCTCGGAAACCTTGCGGTCGAGAGCGGCACGGCGCTTGGTGACGCCAGACGTATAGATACGCCCTTCCAGGAAGCTGTCGAGATCGGTCATCGGGATGTTCGCGGCAAGGCTGACCAGCGTCGCTGCCAAAACGCCGCTTCTCGGCACACCGACCACCAGGTCGATGTCGCGTGGCAGCCGGTGCAGGCCCCTGACAATGGCGTCGTTCATATCGGAGATCGATCGGTAGTGCATGGTTCAGACCTGGTCCTGGAGGAGATGTCCGTAGCAGTCGAAGACGCCCAAATTATTGCGCTTCGCGCGCCGCCGCCGCAGGCAGCCTTGCCGGCAGCATCTTGAGGGCCTCGCGCAAGGCTTCGCGGCCGGAGGCGAATGCCAGTGCGATGACGATGGTGATGAGGTAGGCGAGCACGGCGCCGCTGGCCAGGGCGACGACATGCTGCTGCGGCAGCGCTGGCTTGATGAACCAGATGCCGGCCAGTGCCAGATGGGCGCCAAGCACGAACGGCGTTGCCGCGCGAAGTACATGGTGCGCCTGAAGCGGCCCGCTCTTGCCGACATAGAGCCACAGGAACGGCGTCCGCAGATATTCGCTGATCGCATAGGCGATCGCCACGCCCAGCGCGCCATAGGGCAGGCCGAGCATGAAGGCCAGCACCGACGTCACGGCCGTTATGATGCCCCAGCGCATGAAATCGCCGGAGCGGCCCTGGCTGACGAAAAGCCACCCCGCCGGATTGTTGAGCGGCTGCAGCAGCCCGGCAAAGCCGAGCGCCAGGAAAATCGAGGCGCTTGCGCGCCATTGCTCGCCGAGCACGAAGGGGATCAGCACATCCGACATCGCCGTGGCGAAGGCGACGCCGGGAAGCGCCACCAGCAGGATCAGCGGCATGACGCGCAGGTAGGCGCTGCGGTAGCGATCCGGCTCATCCTTCAGCCTCGAAAGCGCCGGAACCATCACCTTCGACAGCGGGTTGGTGATCTGGCTCAGCGGAAACAGAAGCAGCTTGTAGGCGCGGTCATAGAGGCCGAGTTGCGCCTCGCCCCAATATTTGCCGATCAGCACATTGTCGAGGTTGCGGGCAAAGAAATTGGCGAAGTTGAAGCCGGTGATGCCGGCGCCGAAATTGATCAGCTCGCCGATGCCGGCGACCTTGCGCGGCAGGCCCGGACGCCAGCGCGAGCTCGCCCAATAGCAGAGCGTCGGCAAAACGGCACCGGTCAGCGTGCCGGCAAACAGGGCCCAATAGGAGCGATCGATAAAGGTCCAGGCGATCGACACCGCAAGCCCGGCAATGGCGCTGGCGACGTCGATGACGGCCAGCCGGCCGAACTGCATGCGGCGTGTCAAGAGCGCCAGATGCTGGGCGCCCAGCCCATAGGCCATGATCTGCAGCCCGAACGCAGCCACCAGGCCCGTCACGCGCGGCTCGCCGTAGAAGGCGGCAACCAGCGGCGCCGCACCCGCAAGCACGCAAGCCAGGATCGCGCTGACCGCGACATTGATCCAGAAGAGGTAGTTCACCTCCTCATGCCGGATGCCCGACTTCTGGATCGTCGCCTGGGTCAGGCCGAAATCCTGGAACAGGGCGATAAAGGCAAGCACCGGCGCGCACATCGCCACGACGCCGAAATCCTGTGGCGACAACAACCGCGACAAGACGATAACGGACAGGATCTGTGTCGCGACCCGCACCGATTGCGCCATGGCCGTGACAACCGCGCCGCGCCCAACCGATTTGCGCAAGGAGCCTTCTGGCGGATCGAATGCATTGGCTTCCAAATTCAGGATTCCTGATTTTTTACGTTGATTTCCGAGCCCGAAAATCCACGACCGCCGCCGACCACAAACTACGGCAATAATTTTGCAGTGCAACAGAAAACGTGGACCGCCGCACCAAAAATGTTGCGATGCAGCAAGACCTGTACTAGCATTCCCTCGGGTGGGCCAACAGCGGTCGAGTTTTTATGCTGCATGTCTTGTACCTTGTGCACGACGTTTCCGACCCGGCGGTGCGCCGGCGGATCACGATGCTCAGGGCAGGTGGGGCCCAGGTCACTTTGGCCGGCTTCCGTCGCACCGCGAATCCGATTGCGGATATCGAGGGACTGCGGCCGATCGACCTCGGCGCGACGCGTGACGGGCGATTCGGCCAACGCCTCGCGGCCGTCGCCAAAGCAGCCGTTTCGATAGGCTCGAAGCTTGGCGGTATGCCAAAACCGGATCTCATCATCGCACGCAACCTGGAAATGCTGGCGCTTGCCCGCCGCGCCAGGTCAGCCTTCGGTGCATCGGTTCCGATCGTATACGAGTGCCTCGACATTCATCGGCTTGTGCTGCGCAACGATGTCCTGGGCAAGGCGCTGCGCGCCACCGAGCGCTTTCTGGCCAGGGATGTGAAGCTGCTGGTGACCAGTTCTCCTGCCTTTATCGCCAATTATTTCAAGCCGTTCGGCCAGGTTGCGGCACCCATCGAGCTGGTCGAAAACAAATATTTCGAGGCCGCGACGATCTTGCCCGGCGCTCCGGAGACTGAAGAGAGCCCGGTCGGTCCGCCATGGCGGATCGGCTGGTTCGGTGCGCTGCGCTGCCGACGCTCACTCGAGCTGCTGGCCGATTTCTCCCGCCGCATGGAGGGCCGCTTCGAGATCGTGCTGCGCGGACGTCCGGCTTTGTCGGAATTCCCTGACTTTCACGGCTTTGTCGAAGCCGAGCCGTGGCTGTCGTTTCTCGGGCCCTACCGCAATCCGGAAGACATGGCGGCGATCTACAACGATGTCCATTTTTCGTGGGCGATCGATTTCTTCGAGGCGGGGCAGAACTCCGAATGGCTTCTGCCCAACCGGCTCTATGAAGGCTGCCGTTTCGGAGCGGTGCCGATCTCGATGGGCAACACCGAGACCGGGCGGTTCCTCAAACAGCAGGATATCGGCGTGCTGTTGCCGCAGGCGTCGCCCGAAGCCCTCGAAGCCGTGCTCGGCAAGATGGAAGAGCATCGCTTCGCCAGGCTGAAGGAGCGCGTTCTGGCCCGCAATCCGAGGACCTGGAGCTACGATCGCAGCGATTGCCGGGCGCTTGTCGAGCGGCTGCGCAGCCTGACGGCCGTGCCCGGCTCCTTTGCCGCCGAGGCATTGGCATAGGATGGCCAAGGATGGACAGAGGCAAGATGGACAGAGATTGATGACGCAGACGGACAAACCCTCATCCAGCCTGATCGTCATTCCGTGCCTGAATGAAGCCGCCCATATCGGTGCGCTGCTCGATCAATTGCGGCCCGCGGCCGCCCGGCTTGGCGCCCGGATCATCGTCGCCGATGGCGGCAGCACCGACGGCACGCTTTCCATCGTCGAGGATGTGATTGCCAAGGACCCGCGGGTTATCCTGCTCCACAACAAGCGGCGCATCCAGAGCGCGGCGATCAATCTCGCCGTCGGTACCTTCGGCGATGGTGCCGACTATCTCATCCGCATCGATGCGCATGGCGGTTATCCCGACGATTATTGCGACCGGCTGGTCGAGGAAGCCTTGGCCACGGGCGCGGATTCGGTTGTCGTTTCGATGCTGACCAGAGGCAGCGGTGCCGTGCAGAAGGCGGCCGCCGCGGCGCAGAACTCCAAGCTCGGCACCGGCGGCTCGAAGCATCGGCATCTTTCGCAGGGACAGTGGATCGATCACGGCCATCATGCACTGATGCGGATATCGGCATTCGGCGCCGTCGGCGGCTACGACGAAGCGTTCAGCCATAACGAGGACGCCGAGCTCGATTATCGCCTGCGCAAGGCGGGCTACAAGATCTGGATGAGTGGCAAGACGCAGATGGTCTACTATCCGCGCGCCTCGCTCTCAGGCCTCTATTTCCAGTATCTCGGCTACGGTCGCGGGCGTGCCAAGAATGTGCTGAAGCACCGCGTCATCCCAAAGATCCGGCAGATGGTGCCGCTGGCGGTCTTCCCGGTGGTTCTTCTTGCGGCCTTCTCATTCGTGCATTGGATTGCGGCAGTGCCTTTGTTGCTGTGGGTGTCGGTGTGCCTGGGCTACGGACTGGTGACGGCTATCCGCCAGCGCAAGGCTGACGTTGCGCTGGCCGGTGTCTCGGCCATGGTCATGCATCTTGGCTGGTCGGTTGGCTTCTGGCTGCAGCTTCTCGGCCTCGGCTCGCGACGCGGAGTGGCCTGATGGCGGTGTCGGCAAAGAACCGCAGCATCGACATCGGCGTCTGCACGTTCCGCCGGCCGGAGCTGGCTGACACGCTGCGCTCGCTCGACGCCATGGAGATGCCGGCGGGATTCGATATCCGCATTATCGTCGCCGACAATGACGACACCCCGACGGCCCGTGACCTGGTGGCGGCGCTGTCGCGGGAATTGACGGTGCCGATCCACTATCGGCATGCCCCGGCGCGCAACATCTCGATCGCCCGCAATGCCTGCCTCGATGCGAGCACAGCGGATTTCGTCGCCTTCATTGATGATGACGAAACGGCCACGCCTCAATGGCTCGCTGAATTGGTCGCGATGGCGCAGCAAAGCGGTGTCGCCGTCGTGCTCGGCCCGGTCAGGGCGCGCTATCGCCCGGATGCGCCGGACTGGATGCGGCGCGGCGATTTCCATTCGACCTTGCCCATCTGGGTGCGCGGCGAGATCCGCACCGGCTACACCTGCAATGTTCTGCTGCGGATGGGCTCGGACAGCCTGCGCGGCCGCCGCTTCAGCCTGGCGCGTGGCCAGACCGGCGGCGAGGACACCGAATTCTTCGACCAGATGCACAAGGCCGGCGGCCGCATCGCCTTCGCGCCCAAGGCGTGGGTCGACGAGGTGGTGCCGCGCTCAAGGGCGGCATTCGAATGGCTCGGCCGCCGCCGCTTTCGCGTCGGCCAGACGCATGGCCATCTCCTGGGCAGTAGCGCCAGCAGCATCGGCCTGGTCAAGCAGGTCGGCCTGGCCTCGGCAAAGGCCATCTATTGCTTCGCCTCGGCACTTCCGGTCGTCGTCAGTCCAGTCCGCAGGAACCGCAGCGTGCTGCGCGGCATTATGCATGTTGGTGTCGTCAGCGGCCTCGTCGGCATCCGCGAAATTCGCCTCTATGGCCAGCCGTCGCCACAGGAGGGAGGCAAGCGTGCAGCCTGACGTCAGCTCTGTCCCGGATGTTTCCTTCGTTATTGCCGCCTACAACGCCGAGGCGACCCTTGATCGGGCGATTGCCAGCGCCATCGCCCAGAAGGGTGTCAGCGTCGAAATCATCGTCGTCGACGACAAGTCGCGCGATGCGACGCTCGACGTGGCGCGGGCCTACCCCGGGGATATCGTCCGTGTCGTCGCCCTGGCCAGCAACCGCGGCCCTGGCGGCGTCGAGGCCGGCATTCCTGGCGCCGCC
>NZ_RZPQ01000630.1:0-3493 GCF_003999135.1 Mesorhizobium sp. M7A.F.Ca.CA.004.06.1.1
TGCATCGACTGCCGGATAGGCGGCGTTGCCCGGCAGCGCCAGGCCGAGCGCCTCGACCATCGAGGCCATGGTCGAGGCCGTGCCCATGGTCATGCAGTGACCGGGTGAGCGCGACATGGCGCTCTCGGCATTGGCGAAATCCTGCTCGCTCATCACGCCGGCGCGAACGTCTTCCGAAAACTTCCACACATCGGTGCCGGAACCGATTTCGCGGCCTTGGAAGCGGCCATTGAGCATCGGCCCGCCGGAAATAACGATCGACGGCAGATCGCGAGAGGCCGCGCCCATGACCAGCGATGGCGTGGTCTTGTCGCAGCCGGCCATCAGCACGACGCCGTCCATCGGGTTGCCGCGGATCGCCTCCTCGACATCCATCGAGGCGAGGTTGCGAAACAGCATCGCCGTCGGCCGCAGATTGGACTCGCCGCAAGAGAAGACCGGGAATTCGAGCGGCAGGCCGCCGGCTTCCAGCACGCCGGCCTTGATGTGCTCGATCAGAGCACGGAAATGCACGTGGCAAGGCGTGAATTCGGAGAATGTGTTGCAGATGCCGATCACCGGACGGCCGTCGAAGGCATCATCGGGCAGGCCGTTGTTCTTCATCCAGCTGCGGTGGATGAAGGCATCCTTGCCCAGCCCGCCGAACCAGTGCTGCGATCGTCTCTTGGTCATGGTCTTTCCGGCGTTCAGGCGGGATGCTGGAGCTGGCTCAGTCCACCGTCGACGACGAGCGTGGCCGCGTTCATGAACGGGCACTCGTCGGAAATCATGAACACCGCGGCAAGCGCGATCTCGTGCGCCGTGGCGATGCGGCCGCCGGGGTGCAGCGCCATGGTGTTGGCGCGTGCTGTGGCTGGATCGGCAAAGCTGTTCCAGTAATCGATCGCCTTCTGCGTCTCGACATAGCCCGGCGCCAGCGCGTTCACGCGCACGCCTTGCGCCGCATATTCGAGTGCCAGCGATTTGGTCAGGCCGAGCAGCGCGTGCTTGGCGACCGGATAGGGGAAGGTGTGCGGGATGATGGTGAAGCTGTGCGTCGAGGCGATGTTGAGGATGGCGCCGCCGCTCGCGATCATGCCCGGCAGCACCGCCTTGCTGCAGTTCCAGGCTCCCTTGACGTTGACGTCGAAGTTGCGGTTCCACTCTTCCTCGGTCGCCTCGAGCGGCGTCGAGAACACATTGACCCCGGCATTGTTGATCAGCGCGTTGATCGGGCCGATCTCGGCGGCCGCTTGGCTGACGGCAGCCGCAATCCCGGCGCTGTCGCTTATGTCGGCCGCAACATGTCCGACATGGCCTTGCGGTGCGGCAAGGCCGGCGACTGCCTTGTCCAGCAACGCGCCGTCGCGGTCGACCAGGAACAGTTTTGCGCCTTCGGCCAAACAGGCTTTGGCGATGGCAAGCCCGATGCCTTGCGCTGCACCCGTCAGGAAAATGCGTTTGCCGGAAAGGCGCTCAACCATTTTTGTCCCTCCAGCCTATCGCCGGCCCAAAGCCGACGAGCGCAGATTGTCGAGCAGCACGGCCAGCAGCAAAATGACGCCGCGCACGATGTACTGGTAGAAGGCCGGGATGTTGAGCAGGTTCATGGCGTTCTCGGCGATGCCCATAATCAGCACGCCGACGATGACGCCCGACATGGTGGCGCGGCCGCCGGCAAGCGAGACTCCGCCGAGCACGCAGGCCGAGATAACCGAAAGCTCGAGCCCGACCGCCGCGTTGGGCTGGCCCGAGGTGATGCGCGACGCCAGCAGGATGCCGGCGATACCACAGACGACGCCTTGCAGCGCAAAAATCCAGATGCGCGTCCGGTCGACATTGACGCCGGCAAGCCGCGAGGCCTCCGGATTGCCGCCGATGGCCAGCGTGTTCTTGCCGAAAACGGTCCGGTTGAGGACGAAGCCGAAGATGCAAAACAGGATGGCAAGCACCCAGACCGGCGTCGGTATGCCGAGCAGTTTCGAGAGCGCCAGCTGATAGAAATCCGGGCTGTTGATGCCGACGGCGCGGCCGTCGGACGCGATCAGCGCAAAGCCGCGCACGATCTGCATGGTGGCCAGCGTCGTGATCAGCGCGTTGATGCGAAATTTGGCGATGACAACGCCGTTGATGAAGCCGACGAAAGCGCCGCAGGCGATTGCCGCCAGCAGGCCAAGCAGGATCGAGCCGGTGTAATTCGAGGCCATCACAGCGACCATGCCGGCAAAGGCGACGATCGAACCGACCGACAAGTCGAAGTCGCGCGTGGCGAGGCAGAACATCATGGTGCAGGCGACGATGCCGACGGTGACCACCGACTGCAGCAGGCCGAGCATGTTGCGGTCCGTAAGGAAGTTCGGCACCAGAGCCGACACCAACGCGAAGGCGACGACAAAGATGACGACGAGCCCCTGTTCGCCGAGCAGGATTTTTTTCAACTGGTCGGTCATGCCAAAAGTCCTCAGGATGCGATCGCGTCGGGGGTTTTCTGATCGGGGAGAGCGGCAGCCAGGATCGCCCTTTCGGCGAACTGGTCGCGGGTGAGCTCGGCGCTGACGCGGCCGCCGCACATCACCAGGATGCGGTCGCAGATGCCCATCACCTCCGGCAGTTCGGAAGAGACGACGACGATCGCCATGCCATCCTCGGCAAGCTGGTACAGTAGCTCATAGATCTCGGATTTGGCACCGACATCGATGCCGCGCGTCGGTTCGTCGACAATGAGAACCCGCACGCCCTGTTCGGACAGCCAGCGGCCGAGGATGACCTTCTGCTGGTTGCCGCCGGAGAGGTTGATGATGTCCTGCTTGCGCGACGGCGTGCGCACCTTCAGCTTCTTGATAAAGGTCTCGGCCGTGGCGATCTCGCTGGCGCGGTTGAGCACGCCGAAGCGTGTGTGATGGCGCCGCGACGAGATGTTGATGTTCTCCTCGACCGAGCGCCCCTGGATGATGCCGTCATGCTTGCGATCCTCCGAGCACAGCACGATGCCGGCCCGGATCGTGCCACGCGGATCGGTGGCGCGAACCAGCTTGCCGTCGACGGTGATGGTGCCGCCCGAGCGCGGATCGGCGCCATAGACCAACCGCATCAGCTCCGAGCGCCCGGCGCCGATCAGGCCGAAGAAGCCGACGATCTCGCCTGCCCTTGCCTCGAAACTGGCCGGTGTCTGCAGTTTGGGGCCGCTGAGAGCGTCGACCTTCAGGCGGACATCGCCTGTTTTTCGTGCGCGAAAACCCCAGATATCCGAAATCTCGCGGCCGACCATCTCGGCGACGACCTGATCGCGGGTGACGCCTTTCAGCGACGCGTGGTGCGCCGCGAGCTTGCCGTCGCGCAGCACGGTCAGGCTGTCGCAGAGCCGGAACACCTCGTCGAGCCTGTGCGAGACGTAGATGATGACCTTGCCCTCGCTGCGCAGGCGATTGATCAGGGCAAACAGGATTTCGCTTTCGCGCGAGGACAGCGACGAGGTCGGTTCGTCCAGCGCGATAACGCGTGCGTCGAGCATGAC
>NZ_RZPQ01000631.1:0-779 GCF_003999135.1 Mesorhizobium sp. M7A.F.Ca.CA.004.06.1.1
ACCAGGATGCGCTTGCCCGCATAGTCTTCTCTCGCCTTGCCGACCACGTCGGCAAGGCGAGAGAAGACTATGCGGGCAAGCGCATCCTGGTCATCGGCGGCGGGCACTCGGCCATCAACGTCGCATTGGCGCTGATGGAGTTGCAGGATGCGGCGCCTGGCACCGAAATCTTCTGGGCGCTGCGCCACGCCAGCATCGAGAGACTGCTCGGCGGCGGGCTGAACGACCAGTTGCCGGAACGCGGCGCGCTTGGATTGGCGGCCAGGCAGGCGATGGCGGATGGCAGGCTGAACATGCTGGCGCCCTTCGCCGTCAACGGCATCGAGAGACAAGGCGAGGGCCTCGTGGTCGACGCCAACCTGGGTGGCAAGCCGTTCAACCTGGCCATCGACCGCATCGTCGTCACCACCGGCTTCAGGCCAGACCTGTCGTTCCTGAGCGAAATCCGCATCGCGCTCGATCACGCCGTCGAAGCGCCGCCGGCACTGGCGCCACTGATCGATCCAAACTACCACTCATGCGGCACGGTTCCGGCGCATGGCATTGCAGAGCTCGCGCACCCCGAACCGGGCTTCACCATCGTCGGCTCGAAATCCTACGGCCGTGCCCCGACTTTCCTGATGGCGACCGGCTACGAGCAAGTCCGCTCGGTGGTGGCCGATATTGCCGGAGACCATGCCGCGGCCCGCGAAGTCCGGCTGGTGCTGCCGGAGACCGGCGTGTGCAGCGCCGTCGGTGTCGTGACGGTGTCGGCAAGCGCCGGCTGCTGTGGCGGGGCC
>NZ_RZPQ01000631.1:789-3481 GCF_003999135.1 Mesorhizobium sp. M7A.F.Ca.CA.004.06.1.1
GGGTGGGGAGGGGGGGCCGGCGCCCGCCGCTGTCGATGCCTGCTGCGTCAGGGATGCGGACGCCAAGGCAACCGGCGCATCGGGTTGCGGCTGCGCAACCGCGCCAGCCACCGAGACGCGAGAGAATATGGCGGCCGGCGTCGATGCCTGAACGATCTGTCCTGCGCAAGGCAATCTGGGCGCTTGGACTGACCCAGATCATCGGCTACGGCACGCTCTATTACAGCTTCTCGATCCTCGCGCCGGCAATGGCTGGGGAGTTCGGGCTCACGGAAGGCTGGGTATTCGGCGCGCTGTCGGCCTCGCTCTTTGCCGGCAGCCTGTTCGCGCCGACTGCCGGGCGGTGGGCCGACCGCTTCGGCGCCGGGCGCATAATGACCGTCGGCTCGGTGGCGGCAGCCGTGGCGCTGGCGCTGTGCGCCGTCGCGCCCGACCGCGTGACCTTCGTCCTGGCATTGCTGGCAATGGAGCTGGCCTCCAGCTTCGTCCTCTACAGCGCCGCCTTCGTGGCGATCGTGCAGATCGGGGTTCCCCGGCCGCAACGCAGCATCACCCACCTGACGCTCATCGCCGGGTTCGCCTCGACCCTGTTCTGGCCACTGACTTCGGCGCTGCATGCGCATCTGACATGGCGCGAGGTCTATCTTTTGTTCGCCGCACTCAATCTCGGGCTCTGCCTGCCGATCCACGCCTGGCTGATGCGCCTGTCGCGCCGCCACGCAACAGTCATGCCGCAAGAGCGCGGGCCCGCCCCCGATGAAGCGGGCACGCGGCTCGATGCGCGGCGTGGCCGGGCCGTGTTCCTGCTCATGCTGGCGGGGTTCGCCACCGAGGGCTTCGTGCTGTCGGCGATCCTCATCCACATGGTGCCGCTGACGGCGGCGCTGGGGCTCGGGACCGCAGGCCTTTTCGTCTCGACCCTGTTCGGGCCGGCGCAGGTCGCCAGCCGGCTGATCAACATGCTGTTTGGCGGCCGCCTGCAGCAAACGCACCTCGCCGTCATCGCCGCGTCGCTGGTCACAGCCGGGCTGTGCGCACTGCTCCTGACGACGCCATGGCTGCCCGGCGCCTTCGTGTTCGTATTGCTGTTCGGCCTCGGTTCCGGCCTCACCAGCATCGTCGGCGGCACCTTGCCGCTCGAACTCTTCGGCCGCGAGGGCTATGGTGCGCGGCTCGGATGGGCAAGTGCTGCCCGTCAGTTCACCTCGGCCTTCGCGCCGTTCGCGCTCGCCTTCATGATGGCGCGGACATCCGTCGCCAATTCCCTGTGGGTCCTGGTGGTCGTCGCCGCGAGCGGCGTCATCGCCTTCCTCGCCATCGTGCTGCTGAGGCGCCGCGGCCGGGTTGCGTTCGCCATTGGCGGCAATCCGGAAGAGGCGGCCTGACCGCGCCTCAATGTCTGAGAATCTTGCTCAGAAAAGCGCGGCTGCGGTCGGTCCTGGGGTGTGAGAAGAACTCGTCCGGCGTGCCGCTTTCGACGATGGCGCCGGCGTCCATGAACACCACGCGCTGGGCGACCTTGCGGGCGAAGCCCATCTCGTGTGTCACCACCATCATGGTCATGCCTTCATCGGCGACCGCCACCATGACGTCGAGCACTTCGGAAATCATCTCGGGATCGAGGGCCGAGGTCGGCTCGTCGAACAGCATGATCTTGGGTCGCATGCCAAGGCAACGCGCGATCGCCACGCGCTGCTGCTGGCCGCCGGAGAGCTGTGCGGGATAGGCATCGACCTTATCGGCGAGGCCAACCTTGGCCAGCAATTCGCGGCCTGCTTTTTCAGCCTCGGCGCGCGGGATCTTGCGGACGTGGATGGGGGCGAGCGTGACGTTTTCGAGTGCCGTCTTGTGCGGGTAGAGGTTGAACGACTGGAAGACGAAGCCGATCTCGGTGCGCAGCTGCGTCATGTTGGTGGCGGGGTCGCCCAGGCGTTGGCCATCGACGACGAGGTCGCCGTCCTTGATCGCCTCCAGGCCGTTGACGCAGCGGATCAGCGTGCTCTTGCCCGAGCCGCTCGGGCCGCAGACGACGACCACTTCGCGCGGCTCGACGCTGAGCGTGATATCCTTGAGCACATTGAGCGTGCCGAACCATTTGTTGACGCCGCGAAAGTCGATCATGCCGGTTTTGGCAAGGCCCGTTTTGGTCATGTTTTCTGGACCTTTGGGGTTGGAAGTCACAACTGCACCTCGCCATGCGCCGCGCCCATGCGCTGCTCCAGCCGGCGGGCCAGCATGATCAGCGGATAGCAGACGATGAAATAGCCGACGCCGACGAGGAAGAAGACCAGCAGGCCGTTGGGCACACGCTGCACCACCAGCCAGCCAACCCGGGTGAGGTCGGTGAGCCCGATCGCCGAGACGACGGAAGAATCCTTGATCAGCAGCACATACTGCCCGACCAGCGGCGGCAGCACGATGCGCATCGCCTGTGGGAGGACCACCTGGCGCATGCGCTGCAAGCGCGACAGGCCGGACGCCAGCGCCGCCTCGACCTGACCTGTCGGCACCGAGCGGATGCCGGCAACGACGATCTCGCAGATGAAGCAGGCGGCGAGGTTGGTCAGCGCGATGATGCCGGCGGTGAAGGCATCGAGTTCGATGCCGAACTCAGGCAGGATGAAGAAGATCAGGAAGATCTGCACCAGGAACGGCGTGCCGCGGATCAGGTCGACCCAGGCCCCGATCAAGC
>NZ_RZPQ01000632.1:0-3481 GCF_003999135.1 Mesorhizobium sp. M7A.F.Ca.CA.004.06.1.1
CGGTGACCAGCAGCTTGTCCTTGTTCAGCCCGAACTCCCTGGTGATCAGGTTCCAGGCAAGCTCGATGGCGCGCTCCTTGAAATAGTCGCCGAAGGAGAAATTACCGAGCATCTCGAAGAAGGTCAGATGGCGCGCGGTGTAGCCGACATTGTCGAGATCATTGTGCTTGCCGCCGGCGCGAACGCTCTTCTGGGCGGTCGAGGCGCGCGAATAGGGCCGCTTCTCCAGACCGGTGAAGACGTTCTTGAACTGCACCATGCCGGCGTTGGTGAACATCAGCGTCGGGTCGTTGCGCGGCACCAGCGGACTCGATGCGACGATCTCGTGACCCTCCTTGCGGAAGTAGTCGAGAAATGTCGACCGGATTTCGTTCACGCCACTCATGATGCTGCCTTTTTGGAAGAGCCGCCGGGCCAACCGGCGGAAATGGGCTCTGCGTTTTAGAAGATTAGGACTTGGCCTTTTAGCCGCCGCGCTTCACCCTGTCCAGAAACACGGAATTGGTCCAATCCACGGCCTTTGCCGGCCGTTCGACCCGGCCTGGTTCCGCCGCCGAAACGCAAAACCGCCGGCACTGGGCCGGCGGTTTCGAAACGCAATAACGCGGAACTCGATTACATAAGCCTGAGATAATAGAACGCGATTATGGCCGAACTCCGGCCGGCATCGCGCACGAAGCTGTTACATCGCGCCGGATTCTTCCTCGAAACCGTCATCATCGCCGCGCTCAGGGCCGCCATTCTCGAGGAATTTTTCGGCGATCAGCCCGGCATTCTGCCTGATCGACAACTCGATCTCGCGTGCCGTGTCGGGATTGTCACGCAGGAACAGCTTGGCATTTTCGCGGCCCTGGCCGAGACGCTGCGAGTTATAGGAAAACCAGGCGCCAGACTTCTCGACAATACCAGCCTTGACCCCGAGATCGACCAGTTCGCCGGTTTTGGACACGCCCTCACCAAACATGATGTCGAATTCGACCACCTTGAAGGGCGGCGCCAGCTTGTTCTTGACCACCTTGACGCGGGTCTGGTTGCCGACGACCTCGTCGCGGTCCTTGATCGAGCCGATGCGGCGGATGTCGAGGCGCACCGAAGCGTAGAATTTCAGCGCATTGCCGCCGGTGGTGGTTTCAGGCGAGCCGAACATGACGCCGATCTTCATGCGGATCTGGTTGATGAAGATGACCATGGTGTTGGAGCGCGAAATCGACGCGGTCAGCTTGCGCAGCGCCTGGCTCATCAGGCGGGCCTGCAGGCCGGGCAGCGAATCGCCCATCTCGCCTTCAATTTCGGCGCGTGGCGTCAGCGCCGCGACCGAATCGACCACCAGCACGTCGATGGCGCCGGAGCGCACCAGCGTGTCGCAGATTTCCAGCGCCTGCTCCCCAGTGTCAGGCTGCGAGATCAGAAGGTTTTCGAGATCGACGCCAAGCTTGCGGGCATAGACCGGGTCAAGCGCGTGCTCGGCATCGACGAAAGCGCAGATGCCGCCCTTCTTCTGGGCTTCGGCGACGGTGTGCAGGGCAAGCGTCGTCTTGCCCGAGCTTTCCGGCCCGTAGATTTCGATGATGCGGCCGCGCGGCAGGCCGCCGACGCCAAGCGCGATGTCGAGGCCAAGCGAGCCGGTCGGCACCGTTTCAATCTCGACGACCTGATCGTTGGCGCCGAGCCGCATGATCGAGCCCTTGCCGAAAGCCCGCTCGATCTGCGACAGCGCCGCATCCAGAGCCTTTGATTTGTCCACTGCCTTGTCCTCTACCAGCCGCAAAGAATTCTGAGCCATGATACATCACCCCTTGGTCGTCAATGAAGGCCGGACAATCCGTAATCCCTGCCTATTTGTACCTTTTTTGTTCTCATTTGGCAAGAGGGGTCAAATAACTGAAAAACAAGCAATATCCGGATTTGTTCTTTTTTTGTCCAGGGATTCGATCAGGAATGCACCGCACGTTGGGCCAGACGGCTCCGTTGTTTCGACCTGCCGAATCGCCGCCTCGCATGCGAAGCTCCGTCGCACCTAGCGCTTGTGCGGCTGGAATAACAAAGGTCATATCGCCGGCATGCTGAAATCCGCGAAAATACTGGCCATAGGCGGCGCCCATATCGACCGACGCGGCCAGGTGTCCGGCGCTTACGTGCCTGCCGCCTCCAATCCGGGCACAATGCGCGAGGATGTCGGCGGCGGCGTCTTCAATGCTTTGCGCAGCGCCGTGCGGCGCGGCGTCTCCGCGTCGCTGATGTCGGTTCGCGGCGGCGATGCCGCTGCCGATACCGTTTCGCGAGCCATCGCCGAGACAGGCATTACCGACCTGTCGGCGGTCTTCCTCGACCGCACGACGCCGAGCTACACGGCGCTGATCGACAGCGAAGGCGAGCTGATCGTCGGCTTTGCCGACATGGCGCTCTATGAGTTGGCCTTTCCCAAACAGATTCGCCGCTCCAGGGTGCGCGAAGCAATCGCGGCCGCCGATGCCGTGTTCTGCGACGCCAACCTGCCGACGGCGGCGCTGGAACGGCTGGTCGCGCTCGCCGCGGGCAAGCCGGTTTTCGCCATTGCCATCTCGCCGGCCAAGGTGGTGCGGCTGATACCGGTGCTGAAGGAGCTCTCGCTGGTCTTCATGAACCGGCGCGAGGCCATGGTGCTGGCCGGCGTCGCCGCGAATGCCAGGGAGCGCGAGGTCGTCGACGGGTTGCGATGCAGCGGCCTCGTCAGTGGCGTGGTCACGGCAGGCGACGCGCCCGTGCTGGGGTTCGATGAAACAGGCGCCTTTTCGATCATGCCGCCCAATCCCCGAAAGGTCGCTGACGTCACCGGGGCCGGTGATGCGCTGGCGGGCGCAACGGTCGCTGCCTTGCTGCGCGGACTGCCGCTGCGGGTGGCCCTGCGCGAAGGCATCGCCGGGGCGACGCTTGCCATCGAAAGCGCCAACGCCGTTCCCGAGTTCACCGCCTCAAGCTTCGCGGAAGCGCTGGCTCTTGTGCCGGATGCCAGGGAAGTGGCATGAGACCGGCGAATTCATAGTGCCGCGATGTTGCCTGGTGTCCCGACGGACGCGCCGCATTCCGGATTGGAGACCCTGATGACCCCTGAGACCGCCCGCCCCCTCATCGACATCCACGCGCCGGTGGCGCAGGCTCTGGCTGCCGGCCGGCCGGTGGTGGCGCTGGAAAGCACCATCATCACCCATGGCATGCCCTACCCCGACAATGGCGCCATGGCGGCCGACGTCGAAAAGATCATCACCGATGGCGGCGCCGTGCCGGCGACGATCGCCGTGGTTGGCGGCCGCATCAAGATCGGGCTTTCGGACGGCGAGCGCGAATCGCTGGCGATGACGGGCGACGCCATGAAGCTGTCGCGCGCCGATCTCGGTTTTGCCGTGGCGCAAGGGCGCACCGGTGGCACCACGGTCGCCGCCACGATGATCGCGGCGCATATGGTCGGCATAAAAGTGTTCGCCACCGGCGGCATCGGCGGCGT
>NZ_RZPQ01000633.1:0-3476 GCF_003999135.1 Mesorhizobium sp. M7A.F.Ca.CA.004.06.1.1
GGTGGAAGGCAGCGCGCCCAGGGCACTTGCCAGGCTGGACACGCCGGACGCGATCTTCATCGGCGGCGGCGGCAGCGATGCCGGCGTGCTGAATGCTGCCATCAAGGCGCTGCGCCCGGGCGGCCGTCTCGTGGCAAATGCGGTGACGCTGGAGATGGAAGCCTTGCTCCTCGCCCAGCATACCAAGCTCGGCGGCGATCTCACCCGCATCGCCATCTCTCGCGCATCGCCGGTCGGCGCGATGCAGGCCTGGCGGCCGGCCATGCCAGTGACCCAATGGAGCTGGGTGAAGCCATGATGGTCGCGGGCATCGGCAGCCGAAAAGGCGTGAGCGTCGAAGACGTGCTTGCCGCGATCGAAACCGCGCTGGAGACTCATGGCCTGACGATGACGGCGCTTTCGGCACTGGCGACTGCCGAGTTCAAGAAGGATGAAGAAGCGATCGCCGCCGCTGGCCGCGTGCTGAGTCTTCCGGTCATCGTCGTCGATGACGCCACGCTTCAGGCCGCCTCGTCGGACACGCTCAGCCATTCCGACCTCTCGCAGGATGTTGCCGGAACCTCATCGGTTTCCGAGGCATCCGCCCTTGCCGTCGTCGGCAAAGGCGCCAGACTGCTTGGCCCGCGCACGGTGCTCGGCCCGGTCACCTGCGCGATCGCCATCAGTGGAGATGCGCCATGACCGTCCATTTCATCGGCGCCGGTCCCGGTGCCGCCGACCTCATCACGCTGCGCGGCGCGAGGCTGCTGGCAAGCTGCCAGGTCTGCCTGCATGCCGGCTCGATCGTCGCGCCCGAATTGCTACAGCACTGCGCGCCGGGAACAAAGCTGATCGACACCGCGCCGATGTCGCTCGACGAGATCGAGGCCGAGTATGTCGCGGCCCACAAATCGGGCCATGATGTCGCCCGCCTGCATTCCGGCGACCTGTCGGTGTGGAGCGCCGTCGCCGAGCAGATCCGCCGGCTGGAAAAGCATGGCATTCCCTACACGCTGACGCCGGGCGTCCCCTCCTTCGCCGCTGCCGCCGCCGCATTGCGCCGCGAACTGACCATTCCTGAAGTCGCGCAAAGCCTGGTGCTGACCCGCATCTCCGGACGCGCATCAAAAATGCCGCCCGGCGAAACGCTGGCCGGCTTCGGCCGCACCGGCGCCACGCTGGCCATTCATCTGGCCATCCACGCCATCGACCGCGTCGTTGCCGAGCTGACGCCGCATTATGGCGGGGATTGCCCGGTGGCGGTCGTCTTCCGCGCCTCCTGGCCGGACGAGCGTGTGCTGACCGGCACGCTGGCGACCATCGAGGCGCTGCTCGCCGCCGATCCGATGGAGCGCACGGCGATCATCTTCGTCGGCCGCTCGCTGGCAGCCGAAGGTTTTGGCGAGAGTTCATTATACGACGCCCACTACCAGCGGCGTTTTCGCGGACGGGACGGATTGTGAGCGGCAGCAACAAAAACACCGGCGAAAACGCTACGCTCGAAAAAGCCTTGTCCCGGCTGAACTTCAAGCCGCGCCAGCTGGAGCCTGGCCATGTCTGGCTGGCCGGCGCCGGCCCCGGCGACCCCGGTTGCCTGACGCTCGAAGTGCTGGCGGCTTTGGCCGAGGCGGATGCGCTGGTCTACGACGCGCTGGTCTCATCCGATGTCGTCGCCGTTGCCGAAAATGCCGAGCTTTTCTTTGCTGGCAAGCGCGGCGGCAAACCGTCGATGAAACAGGATGACATCACCGCCCTTTTGGTGCGGCTGGCGCGCGACGGCCGCCGCGTCGTCAGGCTGAAGGGCGGCGATCCCTATATTTTCGGCCGCGGCGGCGAAGAAGCCCTGGCGCTGGCGCATGAAAACATCCCGTTCCGCGTGCTGCCAGGCCTGACCTCGGGCCTCAGCGCTCTGGCCGCGACCGGCATCCCGGCCACCATGCGCGGCATCAACAAGGCGGTGATCCTGGCCACCGGCCACGCCGCCGGCACCGATGACGATCTCGATTGGGCGGCAATCGCCCGCACCGGCCAGCCTGTCGTCGTTTATATGGGCATGGCCAACCTGCCTTTGATCGCGGCGGCACTGCTCGACGGCGGGCTGGCGCCGTCGACACCGGCGGCAGTGATCGTCGCCGCAACGACGCCGCAGGAACGAACCGTCGTCGCAACGCTCGCCACCATTGCCGAGGAAGCCGCGGCCGCCGGTCTCGCCTCGCCGGCGCTGATCGTCGTTGGCGGGATCGTTGCCATGCGCGCGGCACTGGCGGGACAAGCATGACGGCCCGCGCCATCATCATCGGCGCGCCGCGCTCCGGCTCCGGCAAGACCAGCGTCACCATCGGCATTTTACGCGCGCTCACCCGGCGTGGGCTGAAGGTGCGAGGCGCCAAATCCGGCCCCGACTATATCGGCCCCGGCTTCCACACCGCCGCCACGGGACTGTCGGGCGTCAATCTGGACAGCTGGGCGATGCCGCCATCGCTGCTCAACGCACTCGCCGCGCAAGCCGCCGACGACACCGATTTCGTCATCCTCGAAAGCGCCATGGGCCTGTTCGACGGCATTCCGGCCTCGCCGGGGCGCACCGGGTCAGCCGCAGACTTGGCTCGGCTCTACGGCCTGCCGGTGCTGCTGGTGCTCGACGTCTCCGGCCAGTCGACCACCGCGGCCGCCGTCGCCAAGGGCTTTGCCACCTACGATCCGGATGTACGCATGGCCGGTGTAGTGCTCAACCGGTTGGGCAGCGAGCGGCACCGCCGGCTGTCGGGCGACGCCATCGAGGCGATCGGCCTGCCAGTCGTCGGCGCCATCCTGCGCGATCCCACGCTGAACCTGCCCGAACGCCATCTCGGCCTCGTCCAGGCCGGCGAATATGACGACCTGATGGCGCATCTCGACCGGCTGGCCGACATGGCGGAGAAATCGCTCGACCTCGATGCGATCATGGCCCTGGCGACACCCTTCACCCCGGCGTCTGGCGGCTTCACCGACGCACTGGCGCCGCCCGGCCAGCGGATCGCACTGGCCGAGGATGCCGCCTTCACCTTCCTCTATCCGCATGTCGCCGCCTACTGGCGCAAGGCCGGCGCCGAAATCGTCCCGTTCTCGCCGCTCGCCGACGAAGCGCCCGACGAGGCTTGCGATGTCTGCTGGCTGCCGGGCGGCTATCCCGAGCTTCACGCCGGCAAGCTCGCCGCCGCCGCGACTTTCCGCGCCGGGATGACCCGTTTCGCCACGACGAAGCCCATCCACGGCGAGTGCGGTGGCTTCATGGTGCTGGGCGAAGCGCTGGAGGACGCGTCGGGCGAAACGCATGCGATGCTCGGCCTGCTCGGCCATTCCACCAGCTTCACCAAACGCAAGATGAACCTCGGCTATCGCGAGGCGCGGCTGCGCGCCGATTGCCCGCTGGGCTCGGCTGGGGCGCTGATTCGCGGCCACGAATTCCACTATGCGCAGATGACGGCCACCGGCAATGACGAACCGCTCGCCGACCT
>NZ_RZPQ01000634.1:0-3471 GCF_003999135.1 Mesorhizobium sp. M7A.F.Ca.CA.004.06.1.1
GACCAGCCCCTTCTCCCCGTTTACGGGGAGAAGATGCCGGCAGGCAGATGAGGGGCGGCGGCGAGTTCGAAATGAGGGGGTGAACTCAATCCGACGAGATCGCCCTACAGCTCGATCCGGAACCGCAAGCTCTCCGCCCCGCCATAGGCGGCGTCCTCGAAAAAGCGTTCGACGAGCTTGCCGCCATTGGCCAGGATCACCTTGTGCGAGGCCGGATTGCCCGGCTTGGCGGTGATCTCGACGTGAGCCAGGCCGACCGCCCTCGCCTCCTCCAGCATCAGCCGCAGCGCCTCGGTGGCGTAGCCACGCCGTCGCTTCCACGGCACCACCGCATAGCCGATATGACCGAGCACATGCTTCGGCAATTCCGACGTGCCCTTCTGCCAGCGAAAGCCGATCGAGCCCGACGCCTCGCCGTCCCAGATCCAGCGGCGGAAGCCCGGTAGGCGCGGCACCTTTTTGCCGTCTGGCAAACTGATCGCGCCACCCTTGGCCTGGGGATCGTCGAGGTCGGCAAGAAAGGCCACGGGATCCTTTTCGATGGCCGCGAGCTGCTCGCGCGTCGCCTCCATCAGCCGCACATTGTCCGGCGACCAGCCGCGTTCGAGCGCCGCCTTGTAGGACGGCAGATGTTCGAGCGCGGGTTTGACGATTTCGATCATGGTGCACTGGCGGAGACGCGACACCGGCAAGATAGCATCCCTGCCCAGGAAGGCACGGTCCACCAAAGCGCAATCTCTTACGACAAGGCCGCGCTCCCATCGCTGGAAACGCGGCCCCGATCTCATGTCCTTGGGAGGATTGGCACTCCGGCGCGGCTGCGCCGGAGTGCCTTATGCGAGTTCAGGCAATGTCGAAGCGGTCGGCGTTCATCACCTTGGTCCACGCAGCGACGAAATCCCTGGTGAATTTCGCCTTGGCGTCCGCCGACCCGTAGACCTCGGCAAGCGCGCGGAGCTGGGCGTGCGAGCCGAAGATCAGGTCGGCACGGGTGCCGGTCCACTTGACCGCCTTGGTCTTGCGGTCACGCGCCTCGTAGACTTCGTCGGAGCCGGCCGCCGGATCCCAGACCGTGTTCATGCTGAGCAGATTGACGAAGAAGTCGTTGGTCAACGTACCCGGCCGGTCGGTGAGCACGCCGTGCTTCGACTTGGCCGTGTTGGCGCCGAGCACGCGCAGACCGCCGACCAGAACCGTCATCTCGGGCGCGGTCAGCGACAGCAATTGCGCGCGGTCGACCAGCATGGCCTCGACCGACATCGGCTGCTTGCCCCTGACATAGTTGCGGAAGCCATCGACTTTCGGCTCGAGCGCGGCAAAGGAATGGACATCGGTCTGTTCCTGTGAAGCATCCATGCGGCCCGGCGTGAACGGCACCTTGGTTTCGTGGCCGCCGTCCTTCGCCGCCTTCTCGACCGCGGCGACACCGCCGAGCACGATGAGATCGGCCAGCGAGATCTTTTTCCCGCCGGTCTGTGCCGCGTTGAACTCCTTCTGGATGGCTTCCAGCTTCGCCAGCACCTTCGACAGTTCAGCCGGCTGGTTGACGTCCCAATCCTTCTGCGGTGCCAGCCGGATGCGTGCGCCATTGGCACCTCCGCGCTTGTCGGAATTGCGGAACGTCGAGGCCGAGGCCCACGCAGTCGAGACCAATTCGGAGACCGACAGGCCCGATGCCAGGATCTTCGCCTTCAGCGACGCAATGTCCTGCTCGCCGACCAGTTCATGGTCGACCGCCGGGATCGGATCCTGCCAGATCAGCTCTTCCTTCGGCACGAGCGGACCGAGATAACGAACGATCGGACCCATGTCGCGATGGGTCAGCTTGTACCAGGCGCGGGCAAACGCGTCGGCGAAATGGTCCGGATGCTCATGGAAGCGCCGCGAGATCTTCTCGTAGGCCGGATCGGCCCGCAGTGCGAGATCGGTGGTCAGCATGGCAGGCGCGCGGCGCTTGGACGGATCGTGGGCATCCGGCACGGTCCCGGCACCGGCGCCGCCCTTCGGCGTCCACTGATGCGCGCCGGCCGGGCTCGTGGTCAGTTCCCATTCGAAGTTGAACAGATTGTCGAAGAAGTTGTTGCTCCACTTGGTCGGCGTCGTGGTCCAGGTCACCTCGAGGCCCGAGGTGATGGCGTCGCCTGCAATGCCGGAGGCGTGCTTGCTCGACCAGCCAAGGCCCTGCGCCTCGATGCTCGAGCCTTCAGGCTCCGCGCCCACCAGCGAGGCATCGCCGGCGCCGTGCGTCTTGCCGAAGGTGTGACCGCCAGCGATCAGCGCCACGGTCTCCTCGTCGTTCATGGCCATGCGCGCGAAGGTCTCGCGGATGTCGCGTGCCGAGGCCAGCGGATCCGGCTTGCCGTTCGGCCCTTCCGGATTGACGTAGATCAGTCCCATCTGGACGGCGCCGAGATGGCCCTGGAGTTCGCGGTCGCCGGAGTAGCGCTTGTCGTCGAGCCACTTGGTTTCCGAACCCCAATCGACGTCCTGTTCGGGTTCCCAGACGTCGGCGCGGCCGCCAGCAAAACCGAAGGTCTTGAAGCCCATCGATTCCAGCGCGACGTTGCCGGTGAGGATCAGCAGGTCGGCCCAGGAGATCTTGCGGCCATATTTCTGCTTGACCGGCCACAGCAGCCGGCGCGCCTTGTCGAGATTGGCATTGTCCGGCCAGCTGTTGAGCGGAGCAAAACGCTGCTGGCCGGCCCCGGCGCCGCCACGGCCATCGCCGATGCGGTAGGTGCCGGCACTGTGCCAGGCCATGCGGATGAACAGCGGCCCATAATGGCCGAAGTCGGCCGGCCACCACTCCTGCGAATCCGTCATCACCTGGTGCAGGTCCTTGATCACCGCATCGAGATCGAGCGACTTGAATTCCTCGGCATAGTCGAACTCTTCGCCCATCGGATCCGAAAGGTTCGATTGCTGATGGAGAACGCCAAGATCGAGTTGGTTGGGCCACCAGTCACGGTTGCTCCTGCTGGAGGATCCGTGTGCAACGGGGCATTTGCCGGCGCTGGGATCATCGGTCTGTGCGTCCATGTTCTTCTCCGATCGTGGCTGTGTTGAGCTGTTCAACTGCTGCGTGAACAGGGACGTTGGATGTCCCTGGAGGCGGTCCGTTTCATGGCTGGCGCGATGACCATATGCCCGATACGCGACCGAATATGTTGGATGTCCCGTTGCCGCGGGCATGCGCCTCACCAGGCGGTCCCGGCTGCTCCTCATCTTCGTTGCGACTCCTATAGCAAAGCCGCTTCATTAATTTAAGTTGGATTTCCTGATTACAGCGATAAGATGACATTATGACAAACCTGACGCTGAAGCAGTTGCGTTATTTCGAGGCGCTGGCGCGGCACAATCATTTCGGCCGTGCCGCCGATGCCTGCGCGATCTCGCAGCCCGCGATCTCGGTGCAGATCCGGGAGTTGGAGGAAACGCTTGGCACGGAGCTTTTCCAAAGAGGCCCACGCC
>NZ_RZPQ01000635.1:0-3465 GCF_003999135.1 Mesorhizobium sp. M7A.F.Ca.CA.004.06.1.1
GGCGAAGGGCGGAAACTTTCCTTTTCCCGCCATATGAACCGGAGATGAACGGCAGGTTCGTAAAGAGTTCAGACAGGCAAGCGCATTCTCCCCTCATCGGTTCACAAGGGGCGAAGGCCCGCAAAAAGGAGAGAAGACGATGTTCAACACGATCAAGACGGCAGCCCTTTCGGCCCTGGTCGGTCTCGGCACGCTGGCGGCCGTTCCTGCTCACGCCGACAGCCTCTATCTCGGCTTCGGCAACAACAACGACCCGCGTTTTGGCGTCTATACCGGTGACGACGGTTATCGCCATCGCCGTGACGAGCGCCGTGGCAACTGGCGCCGTGGCTGCTCGCCGGACCGCGCCCTCGACAAGGCCGAACGCATGGGCCTCCACCGCGTCCGGATCGTCGACGTCAGCCGTCGTACGGTGAAAGTGGCGGGCCGCCAGGATGGCGACCGCGTCGTCGTCGTGTTCGCCAATGAGCGCGGCTGCCCGGTCATCTATCGCTAAGCTTGGGTTTGGCGGACCCTAGAGGCTGATCTTCTGCGAAGATCAGCCGGGAGACGCGATCTTCTGCGAAGATTGGTCTGGACTAGCCGAGCCCTTTTCCGTTTGAAGGGTGTGGCTCGAAAAAACCCGCGGGAGCAATCCCGCGGGGTTTTCATGCACGCCATTGGTTGATGATTGCCGTGGCCAGGCTCAGCCACGGATCGTCAGAGCCGCTTATTTCAGTTCGAAGGTGACGGTGACCTGCACATTGTAGGCGTTCTCACCGGCCTGTACCGGAGCCGCGCCGGCCGCGGCATCGAAGGCTTTGGCATTGATCGGCATCGGCGCCGGCCTGATGTTCTGGTCTGTGATCTCGAGCACCCGGCCCAGGCTGACGCCGGCGGCTTCGGCCAGCGTCTTGGCCTTGGCCATGGCGTCGGCGACCGCCTTCTTGCGCGCCTCGGTGACCGTGGCTGCCGGGTTGTCATTGGTGAAGGCAATGCCGCCGCCCTGATTGACGCCCAGCGACACCGCCTTGTCGAGGACCTCGCCTGTCTTGTCGACGTCGCGCACCCGCACCGAAAGCGTGTTGGTCACCTGGTAGGCGACGAGTTCGGCTTCCTGACTGCCGTCCGGCTTGTTGGTGTAGTTGTAGCGCGGGTTGATCTGGATGCCAGCGGTCTGCAGATCGCGGTCCTTGATGCCGGCGGACTTCATCGCCGCGATCACGGCGGCCATGGCGTCATTGTTGGCATCGAGCGCGGCGCGCGCCGTTTTGGCCTCGCGCATGACGCTCAGCGTCAGGACCGCCAGATCGGGGGCTACGGTTGCTTCGCCTTCGCCCGACACGATGATGCGGGGCGGCGTCGGCAGATCGGCGGCTCCAGCCATCGCCGGAAAAGCGATTGCAGTGGCGAGCGCGAGAAGCAAAAGATGTCTGGTCATGAAAATCTCCTTGGTCTGCGATCAAGTCGCAAGGGGTCGCGTAGAGCGTGATTATGGGTTGATTTGGGCGATCTGCGGAAGCCCGTCGGGGAAAGCCTTGTGCCGCGATGCGAAAAACATTAATCCAGCCCGCGTGGGGCCTGTAGCTCAATGGTTAGAGCCGGCGGCTCATAACCGCTTGGTTGGGGGTTCGAGTCCCTCCGGGCCCACCATTAGCTTTCGAAGCCGTTGATTAATTGGGTTTTTTGTACTTTTTTGTCCCACTCTCTTCCACCCCCGCCAAAAGTGGGACATTTTCGTTCTCGTTTCGATCGAATACCAGAAGGGTCCGGGCAGACTGCGCCACTATCCGGCGGCGTGCCTTGCGGATGTAATGATCAGGCTGCTGATAGGTCGTCCAGCCGTAAATCGCCTTCAGCTGTTCATGTGTGGCTCCGTTTTCTGCGGCAACGGTGGCGCCTGCCTTGCGGACCCCGTGGGCGCTGCAGCCCGGGAGCCCCGCTTCGTCGCACCATTGGCGCATCTTGTTACCAAGGCCGTTTTCCGAGAAAGGCCGACCATACTCGGTGACGAGGAATGTCAGGTTGCCGGCCGGGGCGAAGGAAAGCTCATCCTCGAGTTCTGGGAGCAGAGGCAGTTCGACAACAATCGCTTCCTTGCGCACCTTGCTCTTGTCGGTCTTGCCAGGCTTGATCCTGATCCACTTCTCCCAGATCCCGGTATCCTTGTTGCGAACCTGGGTAATGTGTTGTCTGCCGAAGATTGCGGCATCGGACAGTCGCAAACCCGTGAACATGAAAATCGCCAGCGCCATACGAGCCATAGTGCCGCGCGCATGTCGTTTCTCATACTGGACGATCTCCGACACTTCCCAGGTGTGGAAACCTTCGCCATTGCCGGAAGTCAGGCGCTTTATTCCGTTTGCCGGATTGACCTCGACCATCTCGGCATCCTTGGCCCAAGCGAACATTGCGCTAATGGCTTTTGTAATATTGTTGGCTGCCCCCGGAGCGTCTGACCGGGTATCACGGAGCTCCTTGACGTGAGCCCGCTTCATGGCCGCGAACGGTAATGAACCCTTCGTCGAGAAGTCCGGATTGACTGGCCCGCTCAGCGGGTGAGGCAGTTTGCAACGCCTTCGAGTATTGTTCGTCGTCGAAGCATCGTGCCTTCGCCGACCTCTGCGCCACCGCGCCGGAAATACTCCTGGCAAAGCCACATCAGACTGCCGCGAGGGGCAACTGGCCTCACTACAGGCCCGACCACATTCTGAGCCGAAGCATAGGGAACGCCATCTCGCGCGCAGCGCACTTCTTCGTGGAACTCGGCTGAACCTGGCTTTTCTCGCAGACGGATCTTTTTTCTACCCGGTGCCCGGAAGTACAGCCGGATATTGCCGTGCCGATCCCTGTCTTCGACAACGCCTTTCAGATTGAATTTCACCATGGTGCTCGCCACGTCCATCATCTGCGATCCCAAGGATTATCGCTGGAGGACACGCCGTCAAGTTTGTTGTTGCGGTGTGGTAGCCGCCCGAATGCCTCTGCCAGTTCCTCCACATCCCAGACATAGCGCTCTTTGCTGGGCATCCGCGGTTGTGGCATACGGCCATCCGCGACCATCTGGTCGAACGTCGTTGGACTGACGCCGATAGCTACCGCTGCCTGTTCTCGATTAATGCCGAACAGCAGGAGCCCGCCAAGTGCGCGTTTCATTGCTTTTCTCGCTGCACATCGCCTCGCGGGCTGAGTTCCGCGACAGTGGAGCATTCACCTAAGAAGCAATCACGCTACCCTTTCCTTGCTATGCTTGGAATGGATCTGTCCGGCCAATGCGACAAACGGCGGTAACGGCGTGAAAATAGGATAGCAGACCGCGGCTGCGGGGGTTCGAGTCGGGAGACCGCTACATCGCAAGACCCACTATTGAGGGCGCGTTCTTTTGCTATCGCCGGCATGCAGCGTGAGCAAGGTGCGTTCGATGCCGTGCGGTAGAAAATCGCGACCCGTGGCGATGATGGACAGGGCCGATAGATAAGCAATATC
>NZ_RZPQ01000636.1:0-3452 GCF_003999135.1 Mesorhizobium sp. M7A.F.Ca.CA.004.06.1.1
AAACCGGGCAATTCGGCCCGGTTTTTTGTTGTTTGCGCGATGCGACGCCTGCTCGGTGGTCAGGACACCGCCGAGAACGAGGTGGGAGCCAAGATTTGGTTGGTGATTGTCTCGGTGATCTGGCCGTCACGCTCGGAATCTTCCCGCGCCTGTGTCCAGGCCGGGTCCTTCACGAACGCCGTCCAGCGCTCTTCGCGTTCGGCCAGCGATTCCCATGCCAGCATGTAGGTCAGGTCGTTGTTCGAAGCACCGATCAGCGTGGTAAAGAAACCCGCTTGGCGGATACCGTGCTTTTCCCATAATTTGAGGGTGATCTTGTCGAAGCGATCAAGAAGCGCCGGCAAGCGTCCCGGCAAAGCCCGGTAAACCCGAAGTTCGTAGATCACTTTGGAGTTCCTTCTGATCGATGCGCCGGAAGCGAAGAAATCGGACCAGATGGTCAGTGGGGTAGAATCATCAAAGGGGCGTCAGGAGACCTGTTCGACCTGCTGCACTTCCGGCACGAAATGGCGCAGAAGGTTCTGGATGCCGTGCTTCAGCGTCGCCGTCGATGACGGGCAGCCGGCGCATGCGCCCTTCATGTGCAGGAACACCGTGCCATTCTCGAAGCCGCGGAAGGTGATGTCGCCGCCATCCTGGGCGACCGCCGGACGCACCCGTGTATCGAGCAGTTCCTTGATGGTGATGACCAGCTCCTCGTCGGCTTTGTCGTAGAACTCACCGGTCTGGCTGGTCTCGGCGGCCGGGCCGGCCTTGGCCATGACGGGCGCGCCGGACATGAAATGCTCCATGATGGCGCCGAGGATCGCCGGCTTCAAATGCTGCCAGTCGGGGCCATCCTTGGTCACGGTGATGAAGTCATAGCCGAAGAAAACGCCGGTGACGCCAGGAATTTCGAACAGCCGGCCGGCCAGCGGCGAGGCAACGGCGGCGCTGTCGGCATCGCGGAAATCGGCGGTGCCTTCCAGAAGCACTTCCTTGCCGGGCAGGAATTTCAGCGTCGCCGGGTTTGGCGTCGATTCGGTCTGGATGAACATGGCCGTCTCCGTGCCCGTTTGGGCATCTAGTTTGGAACAATTCTAAATAGGCTCAATTGGCTGGACATTCAAGCGAAACGCATCGTCGGAACAGCTGGCTGGCGGAATGTTTTTCCGCGCCCATCATCGGACCGGCATCACCTGAAGAGCAGAATCTCAGGCCAGGCTGTCGATTTCCTCGTCCGACAGGTTCTGCGGCACGACAGTCACCGGGATCGGGAAGGCGGCACCCTTGCCGGCCACGGCGCCGACCAGTGGCCCCGGGCCTTCCTTGCCCGCACCGGCGGCCAGCACCAGGATGGCGATGTCCTGGTCTTCCTCGATCAATTTGTGGATCTCTTCCGTCGGCTTGCCTTCGCGCACCACCATCTCGGGCTCGATGCCGAGCTTCTGGCGCACCTTGTTGGCATAGCTGTCGAGCGCGGCGCGCGCCGTGGCGTTGGCTTCCTCGCGCATGATCTTCTCGACACCCAGCCAATGCTGGAAATCGTCCGGCACGATGACATAGAGCAGCACCAGCGTGCCGCTGGTGCTCTGCGCCCGTTTCGAGGCGTAGGCGACGGCGCGCTCGCATTCCGGCGTGTCGTCGATGATCGTCAGGAATTTCCTGCGATGGCCGGCTTCGCGGCTGAGGCGTTTGGAGACCATGTCTATCTACTCGGTGTCTTGCGGCGCAATCTGCCACTGCGGGGGACCGGCGGCAAGCCGCCGGCCTTGTGCCAGTGCACCCGATGTCGCGATCAGCCCTGCAGCAGGCCGATAATGTCGCGCACCGTCTTCATCGTCGCTTCGGCCAGCACGCCGGCGCGCTCGCCGCCATCCTTGAGCACCGCGTCGACATAGGCGCGGTCATCCGAAATGCGGCGCATCTCGCTGGCGATCGGCGCCAGTTTTTCCACTGCAAGATCGGCCAAGGCCGGCTTGAACACGGAAAACTGCTGGCCGGCGAATTCCTTGAGTACATCCGCCTTCGATATCTCGGCGAGACCCGCATAGATGCCGACCAGGTTCTCCGCCTCGGGCCGGCCGGCCAGGCCGTCCAGCTCGCTCGGCAACGCTTCCGGGTCGGTCTTGGCCTTGCGGATCTTCTTCGAGATGTCGTCGGCATCGTCGGTCAGGTTGATGCGCGACAAATCCGACGGGTCCGATTTGGACATTTTCTTGGAGCCGTCGCGCAGCGACATGATGCGCGCCGCCGGCCCGCCGATGACCGGCTCGGTCAGCGGGAAATAGCCGTTGACGGTCTCTTCGCCGACCTGCATCTCGACGCCGACGCCAAGGGCCGCGATGCGGTCGGAGAAGTCGTTGTTGAATTTCTGCGCGATGTCGCGGGTGAGTTCCAGATGCTGCTTCTGGTCCTCGCCCACCGGCACGTGGGTGGCACGGTAGAGCAGGATGTCGGCAGCCATCAGCGAAGGATAGGCAAGCAGGCCGAGCGAGGCGTTCTCGCGATCCTTGCCGGCCTTGTCCTTGAACTGCGTCATGCGGTTCATCCAGCCGATGCGCGCCACGCAATTGAAGATCCAGGCGAGCTCGGCGTGCTGCATGACCCGCGACTGGTTGAAGACGATGTGCTTCTTCGGGTCGATGCCCGAGGCCAGGAACGCAGCGGTGATCGACCGCGTCTGATCGGCTAGGTCTTCATAAACGAGTTGGGCTGTCAGCGAATGCAGGTCGACGACGCAATAGATGCAATCGGAGGTGTCCTGCAGGGCAACGAATTTCTTGATGGCGCCGAGATAGTTGCCGAGATGCAGATTGCCGGTCGGCTGGACACCGGAAAAGACGAGTGGCTTGAAGGCGGTCATGATTGTCCTCATGGCTTGTGGAGGGCCGTATAAGCGTGATTCCGAAAAGTTGCAGACTTTTCGGAGCCAATCGCGCGGCTGGAAACCGCGCGCGGCGAAAGTCTTGCGACGGCGCGCTTATGGACGAAGACGGCGCTGCGATCAAGACGGCGCTGCGGGCGTGTCGGGCGCTCTACTCGTCCAGGTCGGTCTTTGCGACCGGTGGCGCCGACTTGCCCGATCCCCGCTTGACGTTGCGTCGGATCATGCCGAAATCGGCACCGCCTGTGGCGAAGGCGGTGATGAAATAAAGCAGCGCTCCGCCGGCAACCAGCGACAGCAGCGTCGTCGCCTTGACCACCAGCGGCGAGCCCGGCCCTAGCCTGAAGGCGAACCAGTGCTCGGCGTCTTGATCCGGCGCGGCCATTGGGGGCGCGAGGGATCAAGACGCCGAGCAGCATCACCGCGTTGACCCAGCCGGCGACGGCCGAGGCCACCGCGATGCCGGGCGCGCCCATCCGTGGAAACAGCGTCAGCGCCGTGGTGACGTTCACCGCCACCGAGATGGCGGCAAAGATCATCGGCGTGCGCGTGTCCTCGCGGGCGAAATAGCCTGGGGTGAACGCCT
>NZ_RZPQ01000637.1:0-3451 GCF_003999135.1 Mesorhizobium sp. M7A.F.Ca.CA.004.06.1.1
CAGCGTAGAAAGTATCGCATACAAAACATATGTTCGCAATACGAACTTTCTGAAACCCGGAGCCGATGCGATGGTCAAGTTCCTGCCGCTCAAACAGGCCGTGGCCGAGAATTTGAAAGATGGCGACTCCGTCGCCTTCGAGGGCTTCACCCATCTGATCCCGACGGCGGCGGCGCATGAGGCGATCCGCCAGGGTTTTCGCGACCTGACCCTGATCCGCATGACGCCGGACCTGATCTACGACCAGATGATCGGCATGGGCATGGCAAAGAAAATCGTCTTCTCCTATGTCGGCAATCCCGGCGTCGGCCTGCTGCGGCGCGCCCGCGATGCCATCGAGAACGGCTTTCCGCGCTCACTCGAAATTGAGGAGCACAGCCATGCCGGCATGGCCAATGCCTATGAAGCGGGTGCTGCCGGCCTGCCCTGCGCGGTGTTTCGCGGCTATCGCGGTGCTGGCCTCGCGGCGGTCAACCCGAATATCAAGTCGGTGACCTGTCCGTTCACCGGCGAGGTGCTGGCCGCTGTCCCTTCGATCCGGCCTGACGTCACCTTCATCCATGCCCAGAAGGCCGACAGGAAAGGTAATGTGCTGGTCGAGGGCATCATCGGCATTCAGAAGGAAGCGGTTCTGGCGGCCAAACGCGCTGTGGTGACCGTCGAGGAAGTCGTCGACAATTTCGACGATCCGCACCCCAATCTGACCGTGCTGCCGCGCTGGACGATCGCGGCGATATCGGTCGTGCCCGGCGGCTCGCATCCGTCCTACGCGCACGGCTACTATGCGCGCGACAATGCGGCCTATCTCGAATGGGACGAGATCGCCGCCGACCGCGAGAAATTCCAGGCGTGGATGCAGGCCTACGTGATCGAGAAGAGCGCCGACGATTTCGCGGCCCGGGTCGAGCATTTGAGGAAAGCGGCATGAGCGACAATCCGGGATTCACCCCCAACGAGATGATGACCATCGCCGCCAGCCGCGCGCTGCGCAACGACGATGTCTGCTTCGTCGGCATCGGCGCGCCATCGGCCGCCTGCAATGTGGCGCGGCTGACGCATGCGCCTGACATCACCCTGATTTACGAGAGCGGCACGATCGGCACCGCGCCTGACGTGCTGCCGCTGTCGATCGGCGACGGCGAATTGTGCGAGACCGCTATCACCACCGTCGCGGTGCCTGAGATGTTCCGCTACTGGCTGCAGGGCGGCCGCATCTCGATCGGCTTCCTCGGTGCGGCGCAGCTCGACAAATTCGGCAACATCAACACCACCATCATCGGCGACTATTTCCATCCCAAGACCCGGCTGCCCGGCGGCGGCGGCGCGCCGGAGATCGCGACGTCGTCGAAGGAGATCTACATCACCATGGCGCAGACCAAGCGCGGCATGGTCGAGAAGATCGACTTCTTCACCTCCTTCGGCCATGGCGAGGGTGGTGACCATCGAAAACGGCTTGGCATAGACACCGCCGGCCCGACGCTGCTGATCACCGATCTCGCCATCTGGAAGCCGGACCCGGTGAGCAAGGAATTCACTGTCGTGTCGCTGCATCCCGGCGTCACGCGCCAGCAGGTGCAGGAGAGCTGTGGCTGGGTGGTAAAGTTCGCGGAGGCGCTTGACGAAACACCGGCGCCAAGCGAACTCGAACTCAAGACATTGCGCGACCTGCAGGCCCGCACCAAGGCGGCGCATGAGGGAACCGGAAAAGCAAAGGCTGCATGACATGGCCGAGGCCTATATCTGCGACTACATCCGCACTCCGATCGGCCGCTTCGGCGGTTCGCTGTCTTCGGTACGATCAGACGATCTTGGCGCGATACCGCTGAGGGCGCTGGCCGAGCGTAATCCCGGCATCGACTGGCAGGCTGTCGACGACGTCGTCTATGGCTGTGCCAACCAGGCCGGCGAGGACAACCGCAACGTGGCGCGCATGGCGCTGCTGCTGGCAGGTCTGCCGAAGGAGATTCCAGGTTCGACCGTCAACCGCCTGTGCGGCTCCGGCATGGATGCGCTGACCATAGCCGCTCGCGCCATCAAGGCGGGCGAAGCGGAATTGATGATCGCGGGCGGCGTCGAATCGATGAGCCGCGCGCCCTTCGTCATGCCCAAGGCCGACACGGCGTTCTCGCGCAATGCCGAGATCTACGACACCACCATCGGCTGGCGCTTCGTCAATCCGCTGATGAAGAAGCAGTATGGCGTCGATTCGATGCCGGAAACCGGCGAGAACGTCGCCGAGGATTTTTCGGTGTCACGCGCCGACCAGGACGCCTTTGCCGTACGCAGCCAGGACAAGGCGGTCGCCGCGCAAGCCAATGGAAGGCTGGCAAAGGAAATCACAGAGGTGACGATCCCGCAGCGCAAGGGCGATCCGGTGGTCATCTCGAAGGACGAGCATCCCCGCGCTGGCTCAACGGTCGAGACGCTGGCCAAGCTGCCGACGCCGTTCCGGCAAGGCGGTACGGTAACGGCCGGCAATGCCTCCGGCGTCAATGACGGGGCGGCGGCGCTGATCGTCGCTTCCGAGGCGGCGGTGAAGACATATGGCCTAACGCCGATCGCCCGCATTCTCGGCGGCGCTGCCGCCGGTGTGGCGCCGCGCATCATGGGCATCGGCCCGGCGCCGGCGACGCAAAAACTCTGCGCGCGGCTTGGCCTGACGCCAAAACAGTTCGATGTCATCGAGCTCAACGAAGCCTTTGCCTCGCAAGGCATAGCCGTGCTGCGCCAGCTTGGCATTGCCGAGGATGCGGAACACGTCAACCCGAATGGCGGCGCCATCGCGCTTGGCCATCCCCTGGGCATGTCGGGTGCCCGCATCTCCGGCACGGCGGCGCTGGAGCTGCGCGAACGTGGCGGCCGTTATGGGCTTGCCACGATGTGCATCGGTGTCGGCCAGGGCATCGCGATCGCGCTGGAACGGGTTTGATCGGCGGCCCTTGCTTGGCCGGCTAAGATCAAGAATCCGGTGCGCGGTTCAAATTTGACCACGTGGACAAAAGTCTGGCGTCGTTCCATACTTCCCCGTCTGACATTTTCACGAACAGCCGGCTCGACACGGCTGTCGAACAGAGGGGAATGCAATGGAAAACCGGAACAATAAATCGCAGATAAAACGCGAAGGGCTTTCGCGACGCAATGTGCTGGAGCTGGGCGCGCTTGGTTTGGCAGCTGCGATGCTGCCGGGCGCCGCTTTCGCGGCGGACAAGAAGCTGAAGGTGGCGGCGATCTTCGCCACGCCGATCGAGGAGCCGTGGGACAACCAGATCCATGTCGCCTTGCAGAGGGCCGAGAAGGAACTCGGCATCGAATACAAATGGTCCGAGAAGGTGCAGACCGCCGATTTCAGCCGCGTCATGCGCGAATATGCGCAAGGCGGCTATGAGCTGGTGCTGGGCGATGCCTTCGCCGCCGAGCGTGAATCGCGCCGCACAGCCAAGCAATTCCCGAA
>NZ_RZPQ01000638.1:0-3451 GCF_003999135.1 Mesorhizobium sp. M7A.F.Ca.CA.004.06.1.1
CTCTTTTATGGAAGCGGTCGCCCGCAGGGCGAAGAGCAGCCGTGGACACTGAAGCTGCGCCTGGAGCGGCTGCCGTACCGCCCGCCCCGGGTGCGTCCGATGCTAACCTTCATTGGATGCCGCGAGGTGTCAGCCTGCCGGGCCTGTCGGGCCTATTACGCCTGAATTGGCTTGCTGCGCCGTCACGGCGGAGAGTTTCTGCCGTTTGAGCAGCATCGGCTTTTCATAGAGCTTCTTCATGTTCATGGCCTCCCTCCGCAAAGTTCGATTGCGGCAGCGTCATCGCCGGCCGCGCCCTTGTCAAGCCGACCTTGTCGAGGGCCGGCCAACCGGGACGAAAACCCACGCCTCAATTCCTGTCGGCCGGCTTGGAACGCATGCGCGAAACCGTCTCGCGCTCGGCGCGCTTGGAGCGCAGCGGCGGCAGGCCGCGGTCGATCAGGTCCATGTCCTCCAGCACCATATCGCCCATGCGCTTGAAGGCGATGTCGAGCGCGCCGGCACGGTGAGCCGAGCGCAGAAAGCCGGGCAGGGTGCGCACCGGATGGTCCCGCGCCAGCGGTTCTTCGGGGAAAACGTCGCTGGCGGCGACGATGTGGCCGCTCTTCACCGCCGCCATCAGCGCCGGGAAGTCCACCACGCCGGCGCGGCTGAGCAGGATGAAGGCGGCGCCCTTGCGCATGCCGGCAAAGGCCTCGGCACCGAGAAAACCCTGGTTCTCGCTGGTCACCGAGGCAACGACGAAGATGAAGTCGCTGGTCGACAGCACCTCGTCGAGAGAGGCCGGCTCGACGCCATTGTCGATGAGGATCGATGGCGGCAGCCAGGGATCGAAGACTTTGGTGCGGGTGCGGAAGCCCGACAGCAGCCGGTTCAGCGCCCGGCCGAGATCGCCGAAACCGATGATCCCGACATCCGCGCCGGACAGGAGCCGCGCCGTCTGGTTGCCGTCGCCGCCCCACAGTTCCTGTCCCTGGCGGAAGGCGAGGTCGGCATCGACGATGTCGCGGGCGAGGTTGAGCGCCATGGCAAGGCCAAGCTCTGCGACCGGCTCGGCGAACACCAGGCCGGTGGTGACGACATGGATACCGCGCGCGAACAAGGTCTCGTAGGGCATGTTGTTGATGAGGTTGGTCTCGACATTGAAGACGCAGCGCAGCGCCTTCATCCGGTCGAGCGTTTCGGGCGATATGGGCGGCTGGCCGATGATGTAGCGCGCCTCGGCCAGCACGTCGGCCGGCAGTTTCGCGACGCCGTCAGCGGTCGTCTCGACAATGCGATAGTGCGCCTTGAGCCGCGCCAGCTGCCGGGCTGTGAAGATCAGCTCCAGCGTGCGTGGTTCCGGCGCACTGATAACCAGCGGCAAGGCGCTGTTGGACATGACTATTCCCTCTGTTCCGATGGCCAAAATACCCTGGATGAAACGATTTACAACATCGCGCGGGGAGGCGAGTAGAGCGGGATTGGCGCTGGGATGAGGTGTCCTGTTGGAGCCGATATGTGCCGGCAATGCAACAGTGAAGAATCGTTTGACTACGATGGCGAGGAGACGACGTAAGAACCAGTAATGACGCAATTGACACGGGGCAGGGAATTGGTTCTGCTGGCGCCGTACCAATTTGGAGGGCACTTTACAGTGAAGAAATACGAGAAACCAACCTTGCAGAAGCGCGACAGGCTTTCGGGCGTCACGGCCCAGACTACCCCATCGGCACCTCCGTCGACGGCAACCTGAGCGGTTGGCGTCTGACGCATTCGCCTTATAAGGCAATCAATATTGGCAATCGATAGGGCGCGACTGGTCGCGCCCTATTGCATATTGGCCATGGGCACCCGCCGCTGTCCCAAATGCCGGACCTTGCGGCCGATGATCATCAGCCGGCGCGCGGTGTTGTTGCGCAAGCGCCTTGCGCGCCATTCCAGTCCGGTGCCGGCGGTGATCGACTTGGCATAGTAACTCACCCGCATGCCATCCTCATCGGCAGCCACCTTGACCGGGTCGTCATAGAAGGCGTTGATCTTGTCAGCCGCCATGCCTGGTGTTTCGAGCCATTGCGGAATGTGAACCGAATGGAGCTGATCGACGTCGGTCATCACCCGGCCGATGCCGACGCCCGGTGTTGGACACGTGGTACAGAAAGCATCGCCGATGAAGATGACCCCGTCGCGGCGATGGCCTTGCGTGGTGCTCAGGCTGATCTGCCTGACCTCGACAGGACTTGCGACTTCGAAGTTGCCGCATCGCGCCGCTATTTCGGGCATCAGCTCGCAGAGCATCTTTTGCGGTTCCTGGCGAAACGCCCGCGTCCACGGCTCGGCCACTTGCCGATAGCCGAACATGTTCGCCCGCATCTTGTCGCCGAGGGGAAAGATGCTGATGTAGGCGATACGGTCGGCAGCCCGCCTGCTGTAGCAGGTGACGGACTGATGACCGAAATCACGCGGGGAGATGGCGAGGTCGAATCCCATCGACAGTGAATGCGCCTTCGATTGCTCGATACGCTCGACGCCGACGGCGCGCCGCACCGCCTCGCCGTGGCCGGTTGCAACCACCAGCAGGCGGGCATCGATGACGGCGCCGTCGGCCAGCACAAGCCGCTGCCGGTCCGGTCCAGTCGAGACCTCGGTCACCTTGCCGACCGTCAGCGGTACTTGCGCAGGCAAGGCGTCGCGCAGGCCATTGATCAACGCGCCATAGGAGAATGTGAATTCAGCCTTCTTCTCATGCGCGAAGAACTGGCCGAGGCGGAAGATATGCGTGTCGGTCGTCGAGGTGACGAGGCTCTTGAGTGTCGCATCGAGGCCGAGCTTTTCGAACAGAAGCATCTGATCCATGCCGATCTTCTCGGCCCGGAATTCCTCGTGGTGGACGCGGTGCGGATCAATCAGCGCCACCTTGCGCCCGGCTTGTCCCAACAGCATTGCCAAGGTGGTGCCGGCCATTCCGGCGCCGACGATCGCCACATCGACTTGGGCCGGGCCAGCCTCTGAGATACTCATTTTGCTGCCCTTTCTGGTGGCAACTGCACGTTTCACAATCTCCGGTAGAAAATATCTTCCGGAGCTAAATCAACCGCAAGCAACCGGAGCGCGTGCCTGGTAGTAACCAATGTTTAGGTTAATCGCGGGTCCGCTGCTTCCAGCGCGGTGCGATCGCCGAGCCATCGATGAACTCAAAGCCGCCAGCCTCGTTGAGCGTGTGAAGTTTACGCCCGCTCCATAGCGCACCTGGATTTAAGATGGTTTCAACGACCTGCTCCATGCCGATCAAATCAAGGTGAGAAATGCGTGCGATGCCAAGCGCCGCGCCATAGCTCCTGCGGCAGTCCTGCACCGGGCGCAGCAGGTCGTTGCCGCGCCTGACCATGCGGCCGGCCGGCCGCGCCGAGGCAATGTCGATCAGCACGGGATTTTTGGGATGCGGCGTCCAGGGGCCGCGAAAATTCGGCGC
>NZ_RZPQ01000639.1:0-3449 GCF_003999135.1 Mesorhizobium sp. M7A.F.Ca.CA.004.06.1.1
GGGTGCCACGTCATTGACCAGCCGCTCGCCGATGCGGATCTCGCCGCCGGAAGCCTCCTCCAGCCCGGCGATCATGCGCAAGAGCGTGGACTTGCCGCAGCCTGACGGCCCAACCAGGACGACGAACTCGCCATCGGCGATTTCAAGGTCGACCGCGTGCAGGACGCGGACGGCGCCATAGTCCTTGCGGACGTTTTCGAGCGTAACAGAGGCCATCGATCTATCCTTTGACGGCGCCGGCGGTAAGGCCGGTGACGAGATAGCGTTGCAGGAAGGCGAAGAAGATACAGACCGGGATCAGCGCCAGGATGGACGCCGCCATCATCTGTCCCCAGTCGACGGCGAACTTGCCGATGAAGGTGAGCAAGCCGACGGCAAAGGTCTTCTGGTCGTCGCTGGAAATCAGCATCAGCGCGAACAGAAGCTCGCTCCAGGCGGCGGTGAAGACGAAGCCGAGCGTGGCGCCCATGCCGGGCAGCGTCAGCGGCACGATCACCTTGCGCATGGCCTGCGCGCGGGTGCAGCCGTCGATCATCGCGGCCTCTTCCAAATCCTTGGGGATGCCGTCGAAGAACGACTGCATCAGGAAGGTGGCAAAGGCCGTGTTGAAGGCGGTGTAGATGATGATCAGCCCGGTCAGGCTGTTGATCAGGCCGATCTGCCCCATCACGCGGTAGATCGGCGGAATGACCATCACCAGCGGAAAAGTCTGGGTGAGCAGCAACATCAGCGCCAGGGCTGCCTTGCCGCGAAAGGTGAAGCGCGACATGGCATAGCCGGCGAGCGTGGCGATGATCGTCACCAGTGCCGCCGTCGAGACCGAGACGATGACGCTGTTGAGGAAATAGCGCGGGAAATCGGTGGCCTCGAGCACGGTAACGAAGTTTTGCAGTGTCATGTGCGACGGCCAGAAGGTGATGCCTTCGGAATAGAGCAGCCGCTCCGGCGTGACCGAGATCTTCAGCGTCCAGTAGATCGGGAACAGGGCAAACAGCACGTAAGCCGCGATTGCCGCGTAGAGGCCGATGCCGCCGAAGAAGCGCTGCGAGGTTGAACGTCCTGCTATCATCAGACGTGCCTCACCAACGTGCGGCGGATGCCGATCAGCGCAATCGCATAGGCGATGAGCAGAACGAGCAGCAGCACCGCCACCGCCGAGGCATAGCCCTTGTCCAGCGATTTGAAGGCGCTGACATAGATGTAGACCGGCACCGTGTTGGTCGAGCCGGCCGGTCCGCCCTCCGTCATGACGAAGATCAGGTCGGCGAAGGTGACGATCCAGATGGTGCGCAACATCACAGTGATGGCGATGGTCGGCGCCAGGAACGGCAGCGTCACCTTGGTGAAGCGCTGCCATGGCGAAGCGCCGTCGATGGCCGCTGCCTCATGCAGTTCCGACGGAATGGATTTCAGCGCCGCCAAAAGCGTGATGGCGAAGAACGGAATGCCGAACCAGATATTGGCGACGATCGGCCCCCACATGGCGGTGGCGGGATCGGAAAGCACATTGGTCGGTTCGGCCTTCAGCCCCAGTGCAAACAGCCAGTGCGGCAACGGGCCGATGATCGGATTGAACAGCCAGGCCCAGGTCAGGCCCGACAGGAAGGACGGCACAGCCCAGGGCAGGAACACCAGGGCTTGCACAGCCTTGCGGCCGCGAAACGGCTTGTCGAGCAGCAGCGCCAGGCCAAGGCCGAGGAAGAACTGGAAGAACAGGCTGGCGACCGTCCACCACAACGTGTTGACCAGTGCCTGCCCCAGCACCTGATCCGACAGCATCGCCTGATACTGTCCAAGCCCGACATATTCCGATTTGAACGCCGAGAACTTACGGAAGGAGTAGCTGATGCCGATGACCAGCGGCACCAGCAGCACCACGACCAGAAGGATGATCGCCGGGCTGAGATACAGCCATGGTTCGATAGCGGCATGCGACAGCCGCTTCTTTCGCGGCTGGCCTGCGGATCGGATTTCAGACACGGCATAAGTCATTGGGTGCTAAATCGTCTCCTGGAGGAGCGCCGGAATTGGCGACAAGCGTCCTTCTCCCCGTTCACGGGGAGAAGATGCCGGCAGGCAGATGAGGGGCAGCGCGAACCTATCGAGGCATAGCGCCGCCCCTCATCCGGCCCTATCGGGCCACCTTCTCCCCGTAAACGGGGAGAAGGGAAGAAAAACTACTTCTTGTTCTTCGCCAGCCAGTCCTGCTGTTCCTTGGTCAGGAAGGCAGCCCATTGGTCGGCGACGTCCTTGGCCGTCTTCTGGCCAAGCAGCACTTCCTGGAAATTCTTGATCGCCACCTGGTCGACGAAATTGCCGAGGTTCTCCAGATGCGTCGGCGGGGTGACCATTTCATATTTGGAGCTGTCGCTGAGCTCCGTGAACCAGCCCTTGAACTGCTCCGTCTTGAAATGGGGATCCTGGTCGGCGCCGTTGTGGATCGGAACGACGCCGACTTCCTTGGCCCATTCCAGATTGTCCTTCGGCGACAGAAGCGTCGCCATCAGCTTCCAGGCGTCGTCCTTGTGCTGCGAGTTGGCAAACATCGCCCAGCCGGCATAGCCCAGCGTCGGATAGGATTTGCCGCTCGGCCCGACCGGCAAAGGCGCCACGGCGAAATCGTCGGCGCTCATCTTGTCGGCGATGCCGAGCAGCGCGTCCGGATCCTGGTTGAGCATGGCACAGGTGCCGGAATAGAAGCCGGTGACCGTTTCATTGAAACCCCAACTCACGGCATCCTTCGGCGCCAGTCCGTCCTTGTACATGTCGGCCAGCATCTGCAGGCCCTTGACCGAGCCTTCTTCGTTGATCGTCGAAGTGCCGTCCTCGTTGAAGTAGCCGCCCTTGCCGGCAGCAATGTTCATGAACATGTGCATGCCGTTGAAGGCGCCCGGCCCGCCGCGCAGGCAGTAGCCGTACTTCCCCGGGAGCGCGGAAATCTTCTTGGAATCGGCGATGAAATCGTCGAGCGTCGCCGGCGGTCCGTCGAGGCCGGCCTCCTTGAACAGCTTCTTGTTCCAGAACAGCGCGTTCACATAGTAGCCGTAGGGGATCATGAACTGGGTGTTGTTGACGGTCGAGCCGAACTGCTTGGCGCGGTCGCCCAGCGTCTTGGCATCATCCCATTTGGCCATATACGGTCCGAGATCCTCGAGCTGGGCATTGTTGGCATAGAGGCCCATCCAGCGTTCCGGCATTTCGACGATGTCAGGCGTATCGCCGGCCTGCACCATGGTCAGGAATTTCTCGAACGCCTGGCCCCAGGGCAGCGAGATAAGCTCGACCTTGATGCCCGGATTGGCGGTTTCGAACTCGGCGATCTGCTTCTTCAGGAATTCGGTGCGCGGCGGGCTGGTGATGACTTCGACCATTTTCAGTGTCGAGTCGGCCACGGCATTTCCGGCGGAAATCGCCAGCCCCGCAACGGTGGCCAGCATGACGGTCAGTTT
>NZ_RZPQ01000063.1:0-15143 GCF_003999135.1 Mesorhizobium sp. M7A.F.Ca.CA.004.06.1.1
CTAGATGCCTGCTGCTCGCACGAGCATTTTGACCCCAGGGCGATAAATTTGAACTGACCTGAGGAACATGCATCTGCAGTCGAAGTTCGGGATGTGCTTGGTGAGGACGACTCCCTCCTTGAAACGACCAAGCTCTGGTGCGAGGGCCCGCCTCTGGTTCCGAGACCCGGTGGCGGGCCTATGCAATGCCAGCAAGCGTTAAGTTTTTTCTGCAGGCCTGGAACCTGTTTCTGAAATCGAAGTTGGGTTTGCAGCTTGGCTCCCCGGGCCAGGTCTCAAAGCAAGGCCCGCCGCTGTTTGTGTCCTCAGTGGCGGGCCTACTTCGTTTCCGCTCAACGCTACATTGCGCTAGATTAAAGCAACGATCATCCACGCAATCTCACATGGCCTCGGTCCATGGCCAGGTCGGCACGATCATTTTTTGGGTGACGGTGACCACGCCGACCAGTTGGTCACAAGGAGTGACCAAACGACGAGACCTATAGCTACGGGCACAACGGCAATCCGGCAACAAAGCCCGATGTGTCTAGGCTGCCCGTAACCTCCGGGATTTGGCCATCGCGTCGCGCAGGACGCCAAAGGCCTCCAGCGAGGCGCCGTCAGCCGGGATCAAGTAGTATGGCTTTTCGAGATAGCGCGTGTCGATCTCGGCAACCGGAACAAAGGAATCGACATCGAGTGTGTGCTGCGACGTCAGTTTCAGTTTCTTGATCTCGTCCGGCTCGACGTGGATGAACTCGCCCTTGTCCGCCTCGTAGCCTTTGATCTGATCCGCGACTTCGACAACATCGCCAGTCCCTTCGTCGACATAGGCACTCTTGACGGGTAAACCGTCGCTGCGGTTCAAAATCTTGAAGTGGATTTTCGATGCCTCGCTTGTGGCACCCACTATCTTGACCCCGCACGACACGGAACCGACCCTCAGAAAGCCCTTCCACACCGCGCGGGGCGCAACCATGCCGTTTCTCCTAGACCTTGATCTCGGCACAACGTCAGTCAGGCACACGGTTCTGTTCCGCGTCATGGGCAGCACCTTGTCGCCAGCTTATTCCTCACGGTAGTCCAGCAGCTTGGCGTGGCGGAGCCTTTCCTCGCCCTTTAGGAACCGCACGCGACCGACCAGACCAGGCTTAAGCCATTCGGCCTTTTCTTTCTTTAGACCGATGGGCACTGGTCCGCCGACCTTCCCTTGCACGCGATCCCATAGTCGCTGACGCTTGTCGGCTTTAAAGGCAACGAAAGCGCCGCCAGCATAGCGACCCTTGTCGGCCATGAGCACCATCGCGGGCTTTCCGGCCTCGCGCTGCACGCCAATGATGTCCATTTCCTTTTCGGCATAGCACTTGATCTTGCGCCAGTTCATCGTCGGCCCGCTGCGGTAGACGCTGTCCTTGCGCTTTGAGATCATGCCCTCCAGCCCTGCCTTGTCGACCAGGTGATAAACCGCATCGCCAGTGCCGGGCATGGCTTTGCTGACCTGAATGCGCCCGACGGCTGGTATCAATGCCTGCAGGATCTCGCGGCGGTCTTCCACCGGCATGTTGCGCAGATCATGCCCGTTCAGGTGCAGGAGATCGAACGCCACCAAATACAGGTCCCGCGACGGCTCACGGCGGGTAACGGCTGATTGCAGGGCGTGGAAGTCGGACAGGCCGGCCTCGTTGACCGTGATTGTCTCGCCATCGATGATGAAACTTTCCGCCTCGATCGCCTCCGCCTCTCCGGCAAGTTCGATGTAGCGGCCGGTCCAGTCGTAACCATTCTTGGTGAACAGCCGGATCCCGTTTTCATCCTTGATAATTTGGGTGCGATACCCGTCGAATTTGATCTCGTGGAGCCATTCGTCGCCTTGCGGTGGCGTGTCGACCAGCTCGGGCTCCATGGGCTTGATGAACTTCAGAGGCATGCGCCGACTCGCATAGTGCGATTCAATTAGCGCGCGCTAAAATGGTTCCGGAACATTTTAGACGAATTGAATGTTTGACAGTTATGACGAAGCTATCCGACCTTGGACCGCCGATTCCCGGCAAGCAGCACGGCGGCGAGCCTGCCGACGAGCTCAACAATTTTATGACCTGTCCGGTGTGCGGCCAGCAGTTCGACATGCGCGACTTCCGCCAGGTCGCTTGGCACAATCTGCCTCAGCATGAGCCGCTGGAGCCGGAGCTTGCCACAGGCCGGAACGCGAAATGGTTGCGGATGCGATCGTTGAAATAGCGGCCCTTGGCAAAGGCAGTTTTAAAATCGGCGTAGGTATCAGGCGGCACGTCCAGAAAGTCGTACTGCCTGCCGCTCGCTACAAACCACACCGATAGAACCCTGGTGCCCGGATTGTATTCGAACCTGCGTATCGAGGTTGACGGCATGGTGCACCAGATGCTGCTAGCGAGCGGCCCGCGAGATGGCCCGCCCACTGAGGAAGCGGGAGCGGGCCGACCACGGCTGTACGTCCATGGCCATCATCGCCTCCACGGAAGGGGCGGTGACAGAATTTCAACTCCCATTGGATTGCGGCGTTCCACAGATAAACAAAAAGGCCCGCCACCTCTCGGCAGCGGGCAGTGTAGGTCGCTAGGATCACCCAGCGGTAACTAAAGTACACCCCGTCTCGCCAAAAGGGAAATGTTAGATATCTCTAATGTATGATTCGGACCCCGGGGGCTGACCGTAGCGTATCAAATCCGAGAATGTCTTGCGGGCCAGGTGATAGCGGAATACCGGGCTGGGGCCCCGACATCCTATTGCGCCGCCGCACAGGCAACGAAAAGGTCCCTGACGCTCCACCGATCCGGAAACTACTTTCTTAAGGTGACCGACGAGAGCAACGGCAGAGTGTTCGCCTACCAATACGCCGACTTGCTCTGCTGAGTGGGTCTGAGTAGCGGCTGCTGCTCACCTCCGGGTCAAAAACCCGCCGCCCCATTCATAGCAGCGGCGGGCCGTGCCTAGGGATAGTTGGACTAGACGGTGTGTTGATTCACCGCTGATGGATGGCTGAGGTGCAAAACCATGCAACCACAAACCCCGATACGCGACAGAAAGCCGTCGCAACGTCAACTTTACTCAAGCCGGAATTCAACCGCATGCTTGTCGGCCTCACTAATAAGGCCGCTGTCCATGGCGGCTTCGAACGCCTTGGTGAAATACTGATCATCGGAAGCCTCGTGATTCTGCTGCGCAAGATCGATCGGCAGAGCTCCGATCACGCGGCCCGTTGTCTTCTCGATGACCGTGACGGTCCTCTGCATCAGGGTTTATTGACCGTGTCGTCGACTGCGTTGGCCGTCGATTTGACGTCCCTGCCGACGCCTCGGACGGTGTTGGCGCAGGCCGCAAGGGCCAAGGCACAGGCAAGAATGACAACCGGTGTGATGCGTAGCAGTCTCATGGACGGGTTCTCCTATTTGTGGTTATCAAGTCCGCTTTGCCGTATCGCACCTGTAACCGCCATCACCTTGTTGTGGGCGGCCGCTTCATCTGCGGTGTCAAAGGGCGTTGCGATGGTCGTCCCATCCAGAGCCAGTAGCACAGCCAGGAACGGAAGGCCGATCAGCGGTGGTGCGTAGACGTACGCTGGGCGGGCATTCTTCATCGCCCATGTAGCACCCTTTGTCGGTCAGGACCTAATCCACGCCCTGAAGACCAAAAAGCCCGCCAGCCGGAGCCACCGGGCTTCCAGTGGTCAAAGACCTGCTCAGGTCGCAGAAAGACCCGACTCGATGACTTGCGCCGTGATTGAGGAAAGAATTCCCCGCTTGGTCAGGACTGGCTTTTCATAGGCTTTTTTCATAGCTGTTCCTCCCTTTTCACCCACCGAAACTGCTTTGGGGCAATTAACTTGTCAAGCTGATGCTAAAATGGCCGCCAGTGACGCACGCCACGCGTCGCGATCGTCGCAGAGAAGACGGAGAATGATCCGGTGCGAACCAGCGGGCGAAGAACTTCGGTCGCGTTGGACGGCAAACGGGCAATCCAGATCGACGGCTGTCCTGTCGAAATTGGTCGACCAAGACTTAGCCGGCCCCCCCAAATCCGGGGAACGATGCTAACGGGAGAGCGCTACATGGCCGGGCCCACCTACCGCCGGCATGCAGCGTGAGCAAGTCGTGATCGATCGCAGCGGCAGTCCGTCAACCCGGCGCCGCGAGTCGTGCGCGAGAGCACTGGCTTCCGAGCGTTTCCTCCAGCCGAGCCAGTCGGCGACTGACAACGGATTTGCGACGCCCAGCCGCCCCTCCGCACGATGCCTGGTCCCTGCGTGATCTCCCGAAGGTCCTGGCTTCGGCTTTTCTGATCTGGCACATCGTCGGACACTCAGCGCGTCTTGCCGGAGCGAAGATGCATCTCGATCTTGTTGATGGCCTTGGTGAGGATATCGACCGCCTGCAGATTGACTGCGAAGTCGAAGTTCCCTTGCGCCGTTTCGAATATCAGAACGCCGACCTTGGTCTCGTCGTCGCTCATCATGCCTGTTCCAATGCCGGTCGGCATATAGGGTGGTTTTTCTGACATGGTTCTCTCCTCGGGTGCGGTGTGGGCTGGTCAGGTTTTTAGCTATCCAGCGTGCGACCTGGAGTGGCCAAGCACGATCGATCGACGATGGCCGTGTAACCCGTTCACCGCTAATCGAAATGCATCGACTGGCCGCGCATCCGCCAGGGTCAGTGCGATTGCAGGATTTGCAGGTGGCTTCTCCATAAGCAGGGAGCCGTCGAAATCGCGCCATGCCGCCATCCGCAATTCTTCACCGTCTTCGCTGGCTGCAGGATCGAAAACGTGGGCATCGTAGGGGTCCTGGTCAATCTCGATCGTCCAGTCCTTGAGCGCCTTGCGAGCCATTTCTTCCACCTGGGCGAGGTTGCTGGTGAAGAAGGGGATACGGTCGCCATTTTCCGAAAGCGGCTCGACCTGATCCAGCGTCGGCCGCTCGGGCACCCAACCAAGAACGAAGGCAATATCGAAATCGATCTGGCGGTCCGGCCCGGTCGTGGTCTCCAACCGGGTGACAACATCGGGATAGAGCTGTTTGCGCGCCGGCCACGTGTCCGGGAGCGCCTCGGCCTGCAATCTCGTTCGGGGCACGTCGATCAACTCCATGATCTGATGGCCCGGAACTTTATCCTCCGGCCAGCCCGCACAACATGCAGTCGTCGCAGCCTCGTCGGCTTCCATCCAGACCGAAGCAGCCTGGTCCTCGTCCTCGGTTGGCTGGTCGTCTTCCGGAAAGCCTTTGATATCCCAGCCTTCCAACGCGAACAAACCTTCCGCGCCTTGCAAAGCCGTAATCCCGGCGCGCGCGAAGACTGCTTCGGCTGCCGTGACCCCGCGTGCCAGTTCCTCGGGCGTTGCACCTTCAATGTTCAAGCGAAGTTCCATGGTTCGCCTCCATTATCAAACTCCCACAGTGAACAAAATAAGAACAAAGGTGTCAATAGACTCCTGATGGCTTGGAAATAGGGTAGTTTTTTCAATAGGATAGCGTACATCAGGCAATCGGTTGAGGCTTCGTGCTCAATCCCAACGCAACTGCATTCATGGCCGCTGCTACACGGACCACTGCGGACGGGGACAGTCGGTCCCGCGTCCCGTCCTGCGGCCGGCGCTATGCTGACGCTCCTACGGCTGTCCTGTTAACCGCCCGCGGCGGGGGCGAATTTCCTCCGTCCCGCGCGCGACAATGTCCGCCATTGCGGGCGCGCGCGGGACTGCGGTTTATACGCCGTTTTTCCTTGTGCGCCGCCAACCGCCGGCGCGAACATCCCAACAGGACAGGTGGCCTCGACGCCTCGTCCTGCTGGCAAACGGTTCTTTCGGTGCCACCGGGCGGTCGCGACAAAATTTCTTCCGCGGCACCACCTCGCCATGCCATTGACTCTTTATTAGGAAGGGAACAAATGAGGAACATTCCGCCAGCATGTCGCGTTCAGGGGACAGATGAGTGCATCGACGCCAAACGCTGCTATTTCCGATCTGCGAGGTCGCATTGCGCGTCTCGAAGGCGGTAATGCGCGCAAAAGAGCGGTGCTCCCATTCGGAATCTCCTCGATCGACAGTCATCTGCCAGGCGGGGGTGTGGCGCTTGGCGCACTTCATGAAGTTGCCGGCGGCGGCAATGGAGCGATCGATGGCGCTGCAGCGTCGCTTTTTGCAGCCGGGATTGCAGCGAGGACGCAAGGCAAGGTGCTGTGGTGCGTGACGCGCCAGGATCTGTTTGCGCCGGCAATCGCACAGGTCGGACTGCATCCCGACCGGGTGATCTATGTTGAAGCCGGTGACGACAAATCCTTGCTCGCCTGCTTCGAGGAAGGTCTGCGGCATGTCGGTCTTGGAGCGGTGGTCGCGGAAGTGGCGCGCCTGTCCATGACTTCCTCGCGCCGGTTGCAACTGGCATCGGAAGGCTCCGGCGCGATGGGCATCGCCATCCGCCGCTGGCGCCGCCAGACCGAAGCCGCCGATTTCGGGCAGCCGACGGCGTCTGTCACCCGCTGGCGGGTTTCCGTGCTGCCGTCGCGACCGCTGCCTGTGCCCGGCGTTGGTCGGGCGCGATGGCAACTTGAACTGATCCGGTCTCGTGGAGGGGAAACACTCGATATCGAAGTGGAGGCTTGTGATGCCAAGGGTCGTCTCGCTATTCCTTCCAAGCTGGTCGACCGACCGGCTCAAAAGGAAATTGGGCGACGTCTCGCCGCCACCGGATAAGCCTTTGGTGCTGGTCGGGCGGCACGGTAATCGTCGCCTGGTGACTGCGGTGGATCGCGCGGCACTGGAAGCGGGCCTGCGCGTCGGAATGCCCGCGACCAAGGCACAGGCCCTCGTCCAGGGGCTGGCGGTCATGGATGCCGAACCTGAAGCAGACGCGCAGGCATTGGATCGGTTGGCCCTGTGGGCTTTGCGGCGGTACGCGCCGATTGTCGCAGCAGAACCTCCCGACGGATTGGTGATGGATACCACGGGCGCCGATCATCTTCATGGCGGTGAACGCTTGATGCTGGCCGATATGGTCGAACATCTCGGCAAGGTCGGCTTCTCGGCGCGCGCAGCCATAGCGGATAGCTGGGGTGCTGCTCATGCGGTGGCGCGATACGTGAAGCAGACCGTCAGCGTGGTCGCCGTCAACGCAACGCAGGATGCGATTCTTCCACTGCCCATCGCGGCACTGCGGTTGCCCGACGCAATCGTCAGGGGTTTGCGGGTTCTCGGCTTCGACAGGGTAGGCGAGCTTCTGCAGCAGCCGCGCGCGCCACTGACGTTGCGCTTCGGGCCGGAACTCGGCCGCCGGCTTGACCAGGCTGCTGGACGCCTCGCCGAGCCGATTGAGCCGGTGCGATCAGCGGATGTGGTCGAAGTCCAACGTGCCTTTGGCGAGCCCATCGGTGCGGCCGAGACAATCGCGCGCTATGTCGGCAAGCTTGTTCAAGCGCTGTGTGTCGATCTCGAGACCAAGGGCCTCGGGGCCCGGCGGCTCGACCTGCTGCTCTACCGCGTCGACAACCGCATCGAAGCCGTTCGCGTCGGCATGGCCTTGCCTGTCCGCGATGTGAAGCGGCTGACACGGTTGCTCTGCGACAAGATCGAGATGGTCGATCCGGGTTTCGGCATCGAGTTGATGCGCCTGTCCGCGCCCTTGGCGGAATCACTCGCCCCCAGGCAGACCGTTTCGTCGCTGATCGAGCAACGGGATGCAGACATCTCGGATTTGATCGACACACTCGGCAACCGTGTCGGTGAGGAAAAGCTCTATCGGTTTACCCCGGTTGCCAGCGATGTGCCCGAGCGTTCTTTCCGGCGTGTAGCCGCTGCATCCGCTGAGACCGGCGACGCATGGCCAGACCATTGGCCGCGTCCGGCTCGCTTGTTTGCCGTGCCGGAGCCGATCGAGGCCATTGCGCTGCTACCGGACCATCCTCCGGCGAGCTTCACCTGGAAAGGCATCCGTCGACGGATCAAGCGCGCCGATGGTCCCGAGCGGGTTTTCGGCGAATGGTGGAAGCGCGACGCCGAGCTAACTGCCGTGCGCGACTATTTCCAGGTCGAGGACGAAGCCGGCGAGCGGTTCTGGATTTATCGCGCAGGCGACGGCGAGGATACCGCGACCGGCTCGCATCGCTGGTTCCTGCACGGCATCTTCGGATGAACGCGTGCTATGTCGAGCTGCAATGCACCTCGCATTTTTCCTTTCTGCGGGGCGCGAGTTCCTGTGAGGAACTGTTCGCGCAAGCAGCCAGCATGGGAATGCCCGCCCTTGCCATCTGTGATCGCAACAGTCTGGCCGGCATTGTCCGCGCGCACGAGGCTGCAAAGGCAACCGGCGTCAGGCTGATCGTCGGCTGCCGGCTGGATCTGGTGGAAGAGATTTCCATCCTGGTCTACCCGACCGGTCGCGCGGCCTACTCGCGGCTGTGCCGCTTGCTGTCGCTGGGCAAGAAGCGTGGCGGCAAGGCGAAATGCGTGCTGCATTGGGCTGACGTTGTCGCCTATGGCGAGGGGCTCCTTGCAGTGCTCGTGCCCGACCAGGCCGACGACGAATGCGCGCTCTGGCTCAGGCGGTTGCGCGAGGCATTTGGCGATCGCGCCTATATGGCGCTGACGTTGCGGCGCCGTCCCAACGAGGCGCTGCGGCTGCACGATCTGGCCAATCTTGCCGGACAGGCGCACGTGCCAACGGTTGTCACCAATGATGTCCTGTTCCACGAACCGTCACGGCGCATCCTGCAGGACGTCGTCACCTGCATCCGGCACAATGTGATGATCGATGATGCCGGGTTTCGGCGCGAGCGGCACGCCGACCGATATCTGAAGCGGCCCGATGAAATGGCACGGCTGTTCAGCCGCTCCCCCGAAGCGCTCACGCGGACGATCGAGATCGCCGAGCGCTGCCGGTTCTCATTGGACGAGCTTGCCTATCAATATCCCGAGGAGCGGATGCTGCCGGGTCTGACACCGCAGCAAGCCTTGGAGAAACTCACCTGGGAGGGCGCGACGGAGCGCTTTCCCGAGGGCGTGCCGGACAAGGTCGTTGGCACGCTCAGGCACGAGTTGCAGCTCATCGAGAAGCTGCAATACGCGCCGTATTTTCTGACGGTCAACTCGATCGTTCGCTTTGCCCGCAGCCAGGGCATTCTCTGCCAGGGCAGGGGATCAGCAGCCAACAGCGCCGTCTGCTATGTGCTCGGCATCACCTCGATCGATCCCGACCGCAATGACCTGCTGTTCGAACGCTTCGTCTCGGAGGAGCGGCGTGAGCCGCCTGACATCGATGTCGATTTCGAGCATGAGCGTCGGGAAATCGTCATGCAATGGGTGTTCGAAACCTATGGCCGCGAACACGCCGCGCTCTGCTCGACGGTCATCCGCTATCGCTCGAAGGGCGCCTTGCGCGATGTCGGCAAGGCGCTTGGACTGCCCGAAGACCTCATCAAGATGCTGTCCTCGCAAGTGTGGGGCTGGTCGGACGAAGGCGTCCAGCCGAAACATGCCGAGGAGCTGAACCTCAACCTCGGCGACCGTCGCCTGCGTCTGGCGCTGGACTTGGCCAGGCAGCTGATCGGCGCGCCGCGGCATTTGTCGCAACATCCGGGCGGCTTCGTCCTGACCCGCGACAGGCTCGACGATCTGGTGCCGATCGAGCCAGCCGCGATGAAGGATCGTCAGGTTATCGAATGGGACAAGGACGACATCGACGCGTTGAAGTTCATGAAGGTGGACGTGCTGGCGCTCGGCATGCTGTCCTGCATGAAGCGCGGTTTCGATCTGCTGGCCGAGCACAAGGGCATCACTCTTGATCTCGCGACGATCCCTGCCGAGGATCCACGCACCTATGCGATGATCCGCAAGGCCGATACGCTCGGCACCTTCCAGATCGAATCCCGCGCCCAGATGTCGATGCTGCCGCGCATCAAGCCGCGTACTTTCTACGATCTCGTCATCGAAGTGGCGATTGTCCGGCCGGGTCCCATCCAGGGCGACATGGTGCACCCCTATCTGCGCCGCCGTGAAGGCAAGGAAGACGTCGTCTATCGCAAGCCAGAGCTGGAAAAGGTGCTCGGAAAAACACTGGGCGTGCCGCTGTTCCAGGAGCAGGCGATGCGGGTGGCGATTGAATGCGCCGGCTTCACGCCAGGCGAAGCGGACCAGTTGCGCCGCGCCATGGCGACCTTCAAACACACCGGTGGCGTTTCCAGCTTCGGCGCCAAGCTGATCGGCGGCATGGTGAAGAACGGCTACGAGCGCGAGTTCGCCGAAAAGACCTTCAAGCAGCTCGAAGGCTTCGGCAGCTATGGCTTTCCCGAAAGCCATGCCGCCAGCTTCGCCCTGATCGCCTACGCCTCGTCCTGGATGAAATGCCATCACCCCGATGTCTTCTGCGCCGCTCTTCTCAACGCTCAGCCGATGGGCTTCTACGCGCCGGCGCAGATCGTTCGCGATGCACGTGACCATGGCGTCGAAGCGCGCCCTGTCTGCATCAACGCCTCGCGTTGGGATTGCACGCTCGAGCCCACCGCCGATGACGGTCGGTTCGCTGTCCGGCTTGGTCTGCGCATGGTCCGGGGTCTTGCCAACGCCGATGCTGCGACCATTGTCATCGCACGCGCAGACCAGCCCTTTGCGTCGGTGGATGACCTCTGGCACCGCGCCGGTGTTCCTGCTGCCTCTCTGGTTGAACTCGCCCAGGCTGACGCTTTCCAACCATCCCTATTGCTGGCGAGGCGTGAGGCCCTGTGGGCGATCAAGGCACTGCGCGACGAACCGCTGCCACTGTTTGCGGCGGCCTCCGGCCGCGAGCAGCGGACGGTATCGGAGATCCAGGAGCCCCTTGTCGCGCTGCGTGCGATGACCGCCGGCGGCGAAGTGGTCGAGGACTATGGACATGTTGGACTGACCCTGCGCGACCATCCTGTTTCCTTCCTGCGCGCCGACCTGGGGCGCAAGCGCATCGTCTCGTGTCGCGAGGCCATGCAGGCGCGCGACGGGCACTGGCTGGAGGCGGCTGGCCTCGTGCTGGTCCGCCAACGACCTGGCTCGGCCAAGGGCGTCATGTTCATCACAATCGAGGATGAGACGGGCATTGCCAATCTGGTCGTGTGGGTCAAGGTCTTCGAAAAATATCGCAGGGTCGTGCTCGGCGCCGGCATGATTGGCGTTTATGGTCGCATCCAAAGGGAAGGCGAGGTGGTCCATCTTGTCGCTCATCGTTTGAGCGATCTTTCCGCCGATCTGGCCAGCGTTGGCGATCGTGAGTCTGCCTTTCCCCTGCCGCATGGCCGCGGCGACGAATTCCATCATGGCAGCCCGACGCCCGATCCGCGCGGCATGCCGAAGGGGCCGAGGCCGCGGAATATTATCGATCCCTATCTGCACATCGACCAGATCAAGGTGAAGACACGGGATTTCAAATAGGGCGGTGCAAGAACGGGTCTGCCGAACAATGGCTGGGTTCGTCGACACGCATGGGCGATCGCTCAATCGGTGCTTCTGTCATTTTTCAGAGAAAGGCCTTGAACGCTGCTGCGAGAGCGGCGGGATTTTCTTCGGCGACATGGTGCCCGCTCCTGATTCCGTAGCCCCCCACGTCGTCGGCCCAGTGCTTCCAGATGGCAACCGGATCGCCATAAATCTGCTCCAAATCGTCGTCGAGTGACCAAAGACAGAGCATCGGACAGCGCACCTCCTGCCGGCATCTCGATCTTCGCGGTCGTGGCGATGGTCGATCCTTATGCCAGCGCGGTAGTCTTCGACCATGCCATGGACGATGGCTGGATCGTGGATGAATGAAACCAATTCGTCATAGGCATCGTGTCCCATCTCATCTGGCCGCAAGTCACTATACCATGCCATCGGGTCTGCCAGGATGGCCCGTTCCGGCTTCTCGGGTTGAGCAAAGAAGAACCAGTGGTACCAATCGCGGGCAAAGTTCCAGTCGGCCCGTTCCAGATGCTCGATAACTGGCAACCCATCCACGGCAATCAGCTTTCGCACCAGGTCGGGATGGTCCATCGCCATTCTGAAAGCGACCAGACTTCCACGATCATGCCCGGCGACGAAGAAAGCGTGGTGGCCCAACCTTTCCATCACCTCCACCAGCGCCGAAGCCTTTGCCCGCTTGGACGAGAACCTGCTCTCGGGGTCATCGGCCGGTACGTAGGAGCGACCGAAGCCCGGAAGGTCGGGGCACACGATCCTGAAATCTGCTGACAGCAAGTCCGCGACCTGGCCCCACGTCATATGCGCGAGAGGATGGCCATGGATCAGAAGCAGAGGCGGCCCAGATCCGCCATGCCGAAGCCTTGTCGGCCCGCCCTCGGTTTCCATCATTTCAAGCACGAAGTTGTCGAACATTGGCCATCCTCAAAAACGGGCTGTTGTCGGCTTGAAGAACTCCTTCAGCATGGAATGGTTCGGGACCGGCCAATCGCGACTGCAGATCGTTTCGGCTCCCGGTTAGCTTTCGCTCAGGGTCCATTCTGGACGCGCGAGTGGCTACAAGGCGGATCTAACGGAGCAGGCCCTCGTCGTCGAACGCGTCCCAGCCCTTCAACTTGGGCCGGGGAGCGTCATCTCTGGGGTTATTCCCGGCGCCGCGAACCTTCTCGCTACCCTTTCCCGCCCGCGTCAGGGCAGCCTTGCCGGCGCCACGTCGCCTGTTCTCTGTAACTTGCTGCGCGTCTTCTTCGCGCCAAAGGCTTGGCAGATCACGATCAAGGATGTCCTCGATGTGCTTGGGATCGAACACGTGGAAGGTGACGGCCTTGGATCGACCGCGCATCTTCACGGTGCGGGTGCCAATGCTTTGCAGCCGTCCGTCTTTCAGCCACTTGTGACGCTCACGCGAAGAAATTGCGAGGATGTCCTCCGCCTCGCGCGGCAGGACCGGGAGTACTTCGATGGTTTCCAGGGTCTTGGCGATCTTGTTCGAGGCGGCCTCGAACTCTTCGGCATCGTCTTCGCGCATCCGCAATGTGATGCGACCCGTCTCGGCTTTGATGTACTTCCTCACCGCCCATGGCAGGCGGGCACGTATTTCACGCTCGATACCTTTCGTGCGCACCGACGAGCCAAGCGTGGCTGATGGCGGAAGTGGCCACTCGGCAATCAATGACAACGAGGTGCTGACGCTTTGGCCCGAGCCGCGATCTCGAGGGGCCGCAATTGCCGCAGCGATGCCGCTAAGAATCTTCCGTGTTTGCGCAAAACGCACCGGCATCTGAGCTAGTCGCTTCCTTGTCGCACGGTTTCTACCGCCAGCGACCCGGCCGGCAGGGCCTTCAACAGCTCCACCTCGGGTTTCGTGAGGTAGATCCATGCCGCCCAATCGTCCGGGCGCAGAACCACAATCTGGCGATTGTGGATGGGCGCCACGTCCGGGCCGGGTTCCGTCGTCAGCATAGCGAACGTCGGGGGCTTGTTGCCTTCGCCATCGCGCCACAGGCCGGCGATCGCCATGAACGAGGCGCCGTTGAGCGTGAAGCGATGCTTAGCCTTTGGAGACTTCTTTCCGGTGAATTCGAAGAAAGCCGACGCCGGAATAAGGCAGCGCTTGCTGTTGGAGAAGTTCCGTCCTTCCGAGCGGAAGTTGAAGATCGGCCCGCCTTTGGGCCCGGAGGGCGGAAAGGCAAAGGTCATGCGCGTGAGTTCGATCGTGTCGCCGGCGGCGCGCATGATCGGGGCGGGATCACTGATGCGGATGTCATCCGCCTGCGGCAAATCCAGTTCGGTTTGATGGGTGGGAATGTCGAGCGCCAGCAATTGCATCATCCTGCAATATTCGGCCCAGGCGATATGCTGCTCATAGTCGTTGCACATGGCTGCCCACGCTTTCAGTCAGTTGATGACTTATAACAAATAACGCGGCTTGGCTGCGGCGCCACCATCGCGAGATTTTCCGCTATGCCCGAAATCTCGCGATCTGCTTGAGCATCGCGCGGTTTGTCGGTGATGACATCGCCGTGGCTCGCTCAAGGTCAGGCTCATCAGACCATCTTCGGAAAGCCGCGCCCAGCGCCTGGCCGTCCTTGACAAAGAACCACTTGCCAACAAGCGGCATGCTGGGCCGGTCGACGCCAAAGCCAAGCACACGCGCTATAATGTGGGGCACCAATTTGCGACGGCCTTCACCCATACGGGCTTCCATGCCTGACGTGAGATCGGCCACGCCGATGCTACTTCCTGCCGCCGTTGGGTACCGAGACGGGTCGATGAGAGTGAGAGTGCAGACCGGGTTTGCCGTGACGGGTTGAAGGTCGGGAGAGAGGCTCCTGGCGCCCGTCGCGGAGAACCGCGATGCCCAGAAACACCGCTAGCGCCCGTTCCGGCAACGACCGGCCAGGCCTCTATACGGCAATCACCGACAAGATCATCGCCGAGTTGGAAGCCGGACGCATTCCATGGGTGCAGCCCTGGGGCACGGCGGCGGCAAAGGCGCCGCTCGCCATGCCGGAAAACGCGTCGACCCACCGTCGCTACTCCGGCATCAACATTCTGATCCTGTGGGGCGCGGTCATCGAGCACGGTTTTACCGGCCAGAGCTGGCTGACATTCCGCCAGGCGCTTGGGCTCGGCGGCAACGTCAGGAACGGAGAACATGGGACGACCATCTTCTACGCCGACCGCTTCGTGCCCGACGATGAGCGTAACCGAGCCCGCGAGAGCGGGCACGAAGCACAGCCGGTCCCATTCCTCAAACGCTTCACAGTCTTCAACGCCGATCAATGCGAGAACCTTCCGGAGGACGTCGCCGCCGTCGCACCACCGCCTCCGCCGGGCATGATCGAACCGCAAGCAGAGGCGCTGATCCGGGCCACCGGCGCGGATTTTCGGATCGGAGGCAGCCGCGCCTTCTACAGCCCTGCGAGCGACTTCGTGCAGGTCCCGCCGCCAGCCGCCTATTTCGAACCCATCAACTGGCACCGTACCGCGTTCCATGAACTGGGGCATTGGTCGGGTCATTCCTCCCGCCTCGGGCGTGATATGGCCGGTTCCTTCGGCTCGAAATCCTACGCGCGGGAGGAACTGGTGGCTGAGATGGCCGGGGCCTTTGTCTGCGCTTCTCTCGCCATCGTGCCGACGGTGCGCCATGCCGACTACATCGGCTCGTGGCTGGCGGTCCTGCGCGAGGACAATCGCGCCATTGTCCGTGCCGCCAGCGC
>NZ_RZPQ01000640.1:0-3447 GCF_003999135.1 Mesorhizobium sp. M7A.F.Ca.CA.004.06.1.1
GTGCGGGAATGGATTCTGCTGCGGGCGCAGGAGGATGGCGCTTAAGCGCTGTTCGTCCTACCCCCTTGTGAATTCTCCAACTCAAAAATTGACACGCCAATGGCTTCGTTTTTTTAGGTCTTATTGGCTGGTTTTCGGCCGTTTGCCGGGGCTCAAGCCCTTCCGGGATTTTTGCATCGCCTCTAACATCTTCCACGCAAGGGGAATGTAACGGGCGGAAAGCCCAAACCGGAGAATCACAATGACGATTTTCAAGAGCAACGGTGACCGCGTCCCGGCCGTCATCGAAAGCTACGCAGACGAAGTCAGGAAGGGCGGCATGGATCGCCGCGAGTTTCTTGCCATGGCGAGCGCGATGGGCGCTTCCACGGCGTTCGCCTATTCAATGATCGGCTCGTCGCCTGCGCAGGCCGCCGCACTGGAGCCGGGCAAGAAGGGCGGCATCCTGAAGATGCAGATGATCATCAAGGAAATGAAGGATCCGCGCTCCTGGGACTGGTCCGAGATCGCCAATGTCATGCGCCAGTGCAACGACTACATGATCCGCTACACCACCGACTTCACCTTCGAGGGCCACCTGGTCGAAAGCTGGGAGGTGAGCGACGACGCTGTCGAATATACGCTGCATCTGCGCAAGGGCGTGAAGTGGTCGAATGGCGACGACTTCAACGCCGACGACATCGTCCACAACATCGAGCGCTGGTGCGACAAGGCGGCCGAAGGCAATTCGATGGCCGGGCGCATGAACTCCCTCATCGATCCCGCCACCAAGAAAGCGGCAGCCGGCGCCATCACCAAGGTCGACGACCACACGGTGAAGCTGAAATGCCAACAGTCCGACGTCACGATCATTCCGGGCTTTGCCGATTATCCGGCGATCATCGTCCATCGCGACTTCGACAAGGACGGCGGCGACATGCTCAAGACGCCCGGCACCGGCCCCTATGAGCTGATCTCATACAAGGTCGGCGAATCGGCCGCGGTGCGGCGACGCAAGGACTTCACCTGGTTTGGGGGCGACCCCTATCTCGATGGCGTCGACTGGACCGACTACGGATCGGACGCGTCCAACCCCGCCATCGCCAGCGCCTTCGAGGCCGGTGAGATCGATTGCAACTACCAGACGGTGGGCGGCACGGTCGACCTCTATGACAGCATGGGCCTGGTCAAGGAGCCGGTCGTCACGGCCGGAACCATCGTGCTGCGCACCAATGTGACCAACAAACCTTATGACGACAAGCGGGTGCGCAACGCCATCCAGCTCGTGGTCGACAATGAGACGGTGCTGAAGCTCGGCTATAGCGGCCTTGGACAGGTCGCCGAAAACCACCATGTCTGCCCGATCCATCCGGAATATTACGCTTTGCCGAAAGTTCCACGCGATCTCGCCAAGGCCAAGGCGCTGATGGCCGAGGCCGGCCAGACGGATCACGAGTTCGAGCTGATCTCCTACGATGCGGACTATGTGAAGGACCCCGCCGACGTCGTCGCCGCGCAGATGCGCGAGGCCGGCTTCAAGGTCAAGCGAACCATCATTCCAGGTTCGTCGTTCTGGAACGACTGGACGAAATATCCGTGGTCGACCACCGATTGGGGCATGCGGCCGCTCGGCGTCCAGGTGCTGGCGATCGCCTATCGCAGCGGCGAGGCCTGGAACGAGTCCGGCTACGCCAACCCGGAATTCGACAAGAAGCTCAACGCGGCGCTCGCCATGGCGGATGTCGACAAGCGCAAGGAACTGATGAAGGACGTCGAATTCATCCTGCAGGACTCCGGCATCCTCGTCCAGGCGTTCTGGCGCTCGCTTTACCGGCACCATGCGACCTATGTGAAGAACCTCGGCATGCATCAGACATTCGAACTGCAGCTGGATAAGGTCTGGCTCGACAAGGCCTAGGCCGGGCCGGTCACGGCAAAAAAAGCCAGGGGCGCATGTTGCGCCCCTGGGGGGTCACTGGGCGACTCTGATTGACCAGCCAGCCAAACAGATCTCCAAGGCGCTTCTCGAAAGCGCAAAGAAGAAAAGTCGCCGAACCAAGGGAAGAAACATGCGTACTCATGCACAAGCCGTCGTCATCGGCGGTGGTCTGATTGGCTGCTCGATCCTCTATCATCTTGCCAAGTTCGGCTGGACGGATGTCGTCCTTCTGGAGCGCAGCGAACTGACCTCCGGCTCCACCTGGCACGCGGCGGCCAACATCCACGGCCTGCATGATTCCACCAACATCAGCCGCCTCCAGCACTACACCATGGCGCTCTACAAGGAACTGGAAGCCGAGACCGGCCAGGGCTGCGGCATCTTTCAGCCGGGCTCGCTCTATCTGGCCCAGACCGAGGCGCGCGAGCATCAGCTGAGGCTCCAGGAAGCCAAGGCGCGGCGCTACAAGATGAATTTCTACGAAGTCGCGCGCGACGAGGCGGAGCGGCTGCATCCGCTGGTCGACTTCGACGGCATACGCTGCATCATGTACGAGCCGGAAGGCGGCAATGTCGACCCGTCCGGCGTCACCGCCGCCTACGCCGCCGGCGCGCGTCAGCGCGGTGCCGAGATCCATCGCTTCAAGCCGGTCACCGCCACCGAGGCGCAACCCGACGGCAGCTGGATCGTGCGCACGCCGAAGGGCGACATCCACACACAATGGGTGGTAAACGCCGCCGGCCTGTGGGGCAGGGAGGTCGCCGCGATGGCTGGCCTGCAACTGCCTTTGATCCCGACCGAGCACCAGTATTTCGTCACCGAGACCATCCCGGAAATTGCGGCCATGGGCCGCCGGCTGCCTTCGGTCGCCGATCGCGATGGCGAGTACTATCTGCGCCAGGAAGGCCTGGGGCTGCTCATCGGCGCCTATGAGCGCAAGATGAAGTTCTGGGCTGAGGACGGCACGCCGCTGGATTTCGGCCATGAACTGTTTCCCGACGATCTCGACCGTATCGAAGAGAACATGCTGCGCGCGATCGCGCGCGTCCCGGCCGTCGGCACCGCCGGCGTCAAAAAGGTGATCAACGGACCGATGATCTGGTCGCCGGACAGTGCCGTGCTGTTCGGACCGGTGCCCGAACTGAGCAACTATTTCTGTTGCAACGGCATAATTCCCGGCTTCTCGCAGTCGGGCGGCATGGGGAAGCTGGCGGCCGAGTGGATGATCGAGGGTGAACCTTCGCTCGACATGTTCGCCTGGGACATGGCGCGCTTCGGCCACTGGGCCGGCAAGGCCTTCACCAAGGCCCGCGTCCAGGATCAGTACAGCCATCGCTTCAAGATCCACTTCCCCAACGAGGAACGCGCCGCCGGGCGGCCGGTGCGGACCCGGCCTGCCTACGACATGCAAAAGGGAATGAACGCTGTTTTCGGTCTCAATTTCGGTTGGGAGCACCCGCTGTGGTACGCCGCCGAGGGCGAGCCGCGCGAGGAGACGATCGGCTTCACGCGCCAGAACTGGTGGGGAC
>NZ_RZPQ01000641.1:0-3444 GCF_003999135.1 Mesorhizobium sp. M7A.F.Ca.CA.004.06.1.1
CTTCATGAGTGCGGCATTGGCCAGTTTCGCTTCGGCGAGATCGCCACGAAGCAGCTCCGCCTTCCGGCGTTCGTCGTCGAGCATGCCGCTCGCCTGCGCCAGTGAAGCCTTGGCCGTGGCGCGATCCTCGGCGGCCTCGGTCTGAAGCTGTTCAATTTGGACGCGCGCTTGCGATAAATCGCGCGCCTGCCTTTGGGCCTGCTCCTGCTCGAGATGAGCAGCGGGCATCTCCTCAAGGACATAGCTGGTGGCCTCGCTCAGCATCGTGCGGGCATCTCCCGCAATGCGCCGCAACGCGTCAAGAGTGCGGGCCGCCGCGAGTTCATTGCGCAACCGCTCCTCGCGCGCGTCATCGGCAGCTGCCATGCTTGCCCTCAGCGTGTGGATCTGCTTGCTCGCCTCGAGGAGCGCTCCCTGCAGAGCGGCGCTCCTGGTACGCTCGCCTTCCGCCGCCCGGTGCTCCTGGTCGGCCAATTGTCTCGCAGCGGCAGCCTGAGCACGATCCGTGCCGGCTTGCGCCTGGTTAGCCGTGAGATCCGGGCCAAGCAATTCGGCACTCGCCTGAGGTCCTAACGGGCGCGAAAGGGCTCGATGGGCCTGGTCTTGGGTTTGCGAGATGGCGGAAGCGCTTTCGACCCAGATTTGTCTCGTCATCGCATAGCCAATCGGCGCGGCCAGACAAATGGCGGCGAGACCCAAGCGCGATACAAGAACGATCGGCCTGCGAACGACAGGGTTTGAGGCAGGCGCCATGGCCGGGTCGGGATCTCCCATCTGCGCTGTGAAATTCAAACCGCGATCCGCAGCATAGGCCAACGGAGCAATTTTTGGCGGTGAAGCTCTATGGCGCAATTGGTCCCATGCCGACCCGCAAATCCGCTTCCCACGTTCCGCGATCGCGCTGATGGATGCTGCAAGCCGGCCAGACTGCACACTGTTCGGTGCAGGAGCACCGGTCACTAACGAGCTCCCGCTGGGTTCGGATGTCGCGGCGAAATGCTCGATTCGCACTCCGAACCGAGAGTAGTTGGTATTTTGAGCCCGAACATCCAGGCCGACCGCATGCAAGGGGTTGGCAGCCTTGGAAGAAGCAGGTCCGGCGACAAGTCCGGCCGGGCTTTCCCATTCCCAAGAAGCCTCGTCGGCGATACCGGATCTGCCTTCGTCAAACGCTGCAAGGCGGCGTCGTCGCACCGCGGCAAGGATACGCCGGAGCACAAGATAGACGCCCACCGATGCAAGCGTCACCACTGCGATCAGAATGGCCAAATTTACGTCGTTTGCATACATTTCGGCAAGATAATTTGGCATTGCCGTGCCCGTGCGTTCTGGGGTGTATCGTCAAGTTCGTAAAGCGATGTCTGGTCATCCGCCTTGGCTTTGGCCAAGGCTTACCGCCCTCGAAACGTCGCTTTCGTCGGGATCCTTCTGGTACTTGCGAATTGTTGCGGATGGCGGGGCGCCGGTCGCGCGCTGATAGATCGCCGCAGTTGATATTCCTTGGCGGGCAATGCCCGACCAAGGACACATGCGGGGCCCTGAGACGCCGATTTGCGCCTCTGCATATCAACCTCGCGAGAGTTCGCCGGTGCGGACAAGCCACTTCCCGGCTCTTGACTGTCCATCATGAACTTAAGCTAGGTCACAGCGCACCACGGTCAACCATCACCTCGCAATGATCCTGCCGGCAGCCTTCGGCCAGACAAAAGGGCCATTGTAGTGCCCGCTCTTCGGAGCGAAGCTGGATTGTTCGGCGATGCATTCCCGGCGAAATTAGAATTCGTCGTACTGTTTCGCGAAAAGTACGACGTCAGTTGCTAAGCTGGTGAAAATGCGTGGTGATCCCGACAGGAATCGAACCTGTGACCTACAGATTAGGAATCTGCCGCTCTATCCTACTGAGCTACGGGACCACGCGGCCAGACACATAGCCGCTTCGGATCGTTTCGCCAAGAGGCCGGCCGATGGCAATTCGGCCGGCTTTGCGCTGCCGTCGTCAGGCGGCCAGCGCGGTTTCCGCCAGTTTCACCCAGTAGCTCATGCCGTGCGGGATGACCTCGTCGTTGAAGTCGTAGGCCGGGTTGTGGAGACCGGCGGTGTCGCCATTGCCGATGAAGATGAAGGCGCCGGGGCGGGCTTCGAGCATGTAGGAGAAATCCTCGCCGCCCATCACCGGCTGGATGCCGCGGTGGACATGGGCGTCGCCGGCGACACTCATCGCGACATCACCGGCAAACACCGTCTCTTCCGCGTGGTTGAAGGTCACGGGATAATTTGCCTGGTAGTCGACCTCGATCTTTGCCCCGAACGCGGTCGCCAGCCCGTCGCATATGCTGCGGATGCGCTCTTCGGACTTCTTGGCGATCTCCTTGCGCAAGGTGCGCACGGTGCCGGCGATTTCAGCGGTTTCGGGGATGATGTTGTAGGCGTCACCGGCGTGGAACTTGGTCACCGACACCACCACGGCCTCGACCGGATCGGTGCTGCGCGAGGCGATCGTCTGCAAGGCGCCGACCAGTTGGCTGGTGATGACGATCGGGTCGATCGTGCCGTGCGGCATCGCCGCGTGGCCGCCCTTGCCGCGCACGGTGATGGTGAACTCGGCGGTCGCCGCCATGATCGGGCCCGGGCGGATGGCGAACTGCCCGACGGGCAGGCCCGGCATGTTGTGCATGCCGAACACCCTTGAGATGTCGAAACGCTCCATCATGCCGTCCTTGACCATCTCGTTGCCGCCGCCGCCGCCCTCTTCGGCCGGCTGGAAGATCACCGCCACGGAACCGGTGAAGTTGCGCGTCTCGGCGAGGTATTTGGCCGCGCCCAGCAGCATCGCCGTGTGGCCGTCATGGCCGCAGGCGTGCATCTTGCCGGGGATGGTCGAGGCGTAGGATTTGCCTGTGATCTCGTTGAGCGGCAGCGCGTCCATATCGGCGCGCAGGCCGATGGTGGGGCCTTCGCCCTGGCGGCCGCGGATGACGCCGACGACGCCGGTCTTGCCGAGGCCGGTGACCACATCGTCGCAGCCGAAAGCCTTCAGCTTCTCGGTGACGAAGGCGGCGGTCTTGAAGACGTCGAAGTTCAGTTCTGGCGTCTGGTGCAGATGCTGGCGCCAGCCGGCAACTTCGTCCTGCATTTCGGCGGCACGGTTCAGGATTGGCATGATGGTTCCATCTCGCTGTTGGGACAGGCGGGTGTCGTCCGCTGCCTTGCAATTGTGATCGCCAGGCACTTTGCCATCTTGGCGTCACATAGGGTAAATAGCACCGCAACGATGCGGTCCGGTTTTTGAGGGTCGGACCAATCATGCTGGCGATCGCGTAACGAAATCTTACGGAGCCAGGGGCGACTACGGCAAGAGGCGATTTCGGATTTGATCATGCGGTACAGGCATTTCCTCAAACTATTCTCGGTTGGCACAATCGCGCTGTCGGTCGTGGCCGGGCC
>NZ_RZPQ01000642.1:0-3442 GCF_003999135.1 Mesorhizobium sp. M7A.F.Ca.CA.004.06.1.1
GAGGAGATCGACGCGACGCTGTGGCAGAACCACCCCTATCGCATCCCGATCATCGGCTGGATGCAGGAGATCGAGCAGCTGAACCGCGTCGACGCCACCGTCTTCTATGAAAAGTACTACTGGCCCAACAACTCCGTGCTAATCGTGGCCGGCGATGTCGAACCGGACACGGTGCGGGCGCTGGCCGAAAAGACCTATGGCAAGGTGGCGCGCGGACCTGACCTGCCGCCGCGCATCCGGCCGGTTGAGCCCGAGCAGAACACCAGGCGCACCGTCACGCTCTCAGACGCCCGCGTCAGCGTGCCCAGTTTTTCGACGCAGTGGGTGGTGCCGTCCTACCACACCGCCAAGCCGGGCGAGGCCGAAGCGCTCGACCTGCTGGCCGAAATTCTCGGCGGCGGTAACCGCGGCCGGCTCTACCAGGCGCTCGCTGTCCAGCAAGGTTTCGCTTCCAGCGCCCGCGTCTATTTCCAGGGCACTATGCTCGACGACACCAAGTTCGCCATCTATGGCGCACCGCGCGGCGATGCCAAGCTGGCTGATCTCGAAGCGGCGGCCGCTGCCGAAGTTGCCCGCATTGCCGAGGATGGTGTCAGCAACGAGGAACTAGGCAAGGCCAAGGACCACTATTTGCTCAATATGATCTTTGCGGAAGACAACCTGGACTGGCTCGCCAGCATCTACGGCTCGACGCTGGCCACCGGCGGTACCGTGAAGGATGTCGAGGAACGGCCGAATCGCATCCGCAAGGTTACCCCCGAGCAAATCAAAGCAGTTGCCGCCCGCTATCTCGCGTTCGACCGTTCGACCACGGGCTATCTCTTGCCCAAGACGGAGAATCAAGAGATGACGCTCGGCGCTCGGCCCCATGCTGCGATGAACATCCAGGAGGTGAAGTCCGAAAAGGGCATCATCGCCTGGCTGGTGGAGGACCACACAGTGGAAATCGTCAACATCGGCTTTGCCTTCAAGGGCGGCACCAAGCAGGACCCGGTCGGGAAGGAGGGGATGGCCAAACTGATGGCCGGCCTGTTCATCGAAGGCGCTGGCCATTACGACAGCGGTGCCTTCCAGGTGAAGCTCGACCATGCCGGCGCCGAAATGAGTTTGGACGCGCAAAGCGACGACATCTACGGATCGATGTGCATGCTTTCCAAAAAGCAGGACGCGGCGTTCGGCCTGCTTCGGCTCGCGCTGAACGCGCCGCGCTTCGAGCAGGGGCCGATCGATCGCGTCCGCGCCGAGATTGTCTCCCGCATCGTCGGCAGCGAGCGAGACCCTAACGCCATCGCTCAGCGCAAATGGCTGCGCGCGATCTATGGCGCGCATCCTTGTTCAAGGCCGGGAGAAGGCACAAAAGAGAGCCTCCCCGGCATCACGCCGTCCGACCTCCGCGCCTTCCACCAGGCCATTTTCGCTCGCGACGGGCTCCATATTGCCGTGGTGGGTGACATTGACGCGAACACGTTGAGGGAAAGGCTTGACCAGCTGTTTGGTGATTTGCCTGAGCAACAAACCCTCGTCCCCGTCTACGATGTCGCGCCGAAACTCGGTCAACTGGTGGAGGAGAACTACGACCTGCCGCAGACTTCGCTGACGTTGGCCTGGCCTGGCGTGAAGCCTAGCGCGCCGGATTTCTACGCGGCCGTGCTGCTGAACGACATCCTTGGCGGCTCATACTTGACTTCCCGCCTTTACGAGGAGGTACGTCAAAAACGCGGCCTTGCCTATCACGTCAGCTCTGAACTAACCCTTGACTCGCTTCTGGTTACGACAGAGACACGCTCGGACTGCGCTGCCCAAACACTGAGCATCGTGCGAGATGTGGTAAAGCAGATGGCGCAGCAAGGACCGACCGGGGCCGAGCTCAAGGCGGCGAAGAAGCACCTGATCGGCGCCTATGCCATCGACCAACTGGGCTCGACCCGCTCGATTGCAGACCGGCTCCTGGATTTGCAGATTCACAAGGCCGACGTCGACTACAACCAGCGTCGCGCCCGCAGCATCGGTCGGGTGACGCTCAAACAGGTCAAGGCGGCGGCCAAAAAGCTGCTTTCGGCCGAGCCCGCCATTTTGGTGGTCGGCCCGCCGCTGGGCGGCAAGGATGAGTAAAGAAACTCATCACACCTTCCTTCTTCATCGGGGCTTCTCGTGGGAAGAGCGTTGGAGGCCCGTGGGCCAAGCAGATCATGCAGACGCGCGGAGTCGTTTTCGCCGACCTTGCGCGGCATTGGCGGTCCGGCGGCCTCTCGCCGAAATGGCGCTCCTCAGCATGTATGCCGCCTTTTTGCAGAATTCAGTCGCATGCCACCAGCAGGCATGGTGGATGAAGCAAACATCCGACTGCTTAATCCATCAATTGATGAACCGCGGGCACTCAAACTAACGAAACTGCTGTCTTTTCATCGGGCTAGCGTGGTCTACCAGCTGCTTTGCCGAGGCCCTACGACGAACCCACTGGTGCAGAATACACACTGACGGCCTGTCGACCTGGATGTTCGCTGCGTTGAGGAGGAATCCGGTATTGCCCCTGTGCCTGCCGATGATCCGCCGTCTGAAATCCCCGCACCTGTTTGGAGCCATCGACCGCCTGCCGGCACTCGGCAGACCAGTTGGCAATAAGACGTTCGAGGTCGTCAATCCGTCGACCGGCGAAGTTTTGGCAGAGCTTCCCGATATGGGCGTGGAGGAGACACGTGCTGCGGTAGACAAGGCCTATGTTGCGCAGTCGGGATGGGCCGCGTTGACGGCCCGAGAACGTAGCGACGTTCTTTGGCGATGGCATCAGCTGATCATCGACCATGCAGGCGATCTCGCCGCGATTCTGACTGCGGAAATGGGCAAGCCGCTTGCCGAAGCCATTTCAGAGGTATCGCATGCGGCGGCGTATCTGCAATGGTATGCCGAGGAGGCCAATCGCGTCTATGGGGAGACGATCTCGGCACCCTCGACAGACCGCCGAATGCTAGTGATCAAGCAGCCCATCGGCGTTGTTGGCACGATCACGCCATGGAATTTCCCGGCCTCCATGGTGGCGCGCAAAATCTCGCCGGCCTTGGCTGCGGGCTGCACAATCGTGCTCAAGCCCGCTGAACAGACGCCGCTCGTGGCTGGCGCAATGTTCGCCCTCGCCCATCAGGGCGGCTTTCCCGATGGCGTGGTCAACCTGATCTATGCGTCCGAAGGTGATCGCGTGGGCCGTGAACTCTGCACCAATTCCAAGATTCGAAAGATCAGCTTCACCGGTTCGACCGAGGTCGGACGGCTGCTGATGCGTCAGTGCTCTGACCAGATCAAGAAGGTCAGCCTTGAACTCGGCGGCAATGCACCTTTCATCATCTTCGATGATGCCGACATTGACGGTGCTGTTGACGGTGCGGTCCAGGCGAAGTTCCGCAATGCCGGCCAGACCTGCGTTTCCGCGAACCGCATTTACGTCCAA
>NZ_RZPQ01000643.1:0-3442 GCF_003999135.1 Mesorhizobium sp. M7A.F.Ca.CA.004.06.1.1
CCCGATCGATGTCTCCATCGATGGCGCTGCCTGGCGGCGCCTGGCCTATGACGAGCTGCTGGCGGGCCAGGTCTCGCTGGCGCTGGTGCGGGCGAAAGTCCGCCGCCTGTCCGGCCGTCCCCTGGTCGGCGACGGCCGCATCGTCGAAAAACTGAGGGCCGCACTGCCCTACTCGCTGACATCGAGCCAGGAGTTCGCGCTGGCCGAAATCAATGCCGACCTTGCCGATCCCGAGCGCATGCTGCGGCTCCTGCAGGGCGATGTCGGCTCCGGCAAGACGGTCGTCGCGCTGCTGGCCATGGCGCGCGCCGTCGAGGCCGGCGGCCAGGCAGCACTGATGGCGCCGACCGAAATCCTGGCGCGCCAGCATCTGGCGACCATCACGCCGCTTGCCGCCAAGGTCGGGCTGCGCATTGCCATCCTCACCGGCCGCGAAAAGGGCCGCGAACGCGCGGATACGCTGGCCGGCCTGGCAAGCGGCGAGATCGACATCGTGGTCGGCACCCATGCGCTGTTCCAGGAGACGGTCATGTTCCACGACCTGGTCTTCGCCGTGATCGACGAGCAGCACCGTTTCGGCGTCCATCAGCGGCTTGCCATCACCGCCAAGGGCGACGCGCCCGACATGCTGGTGATGACGGCCACTCCCATCCCCCGCACGCTGGTGCTGACCGCTTTCGGCGACATGGACGTGTCGAAACTGACGGAAAAACCGGCCGGCCGCCAGCCGATCCGTACCGTTACACTGCCGCTCGAGCGGCTCGACGAACTGGTCGACCGCATGGTGGACGCCGTCGCCGGCGGCCAGAAGATCTACTGGATCTGTCCGCTGGTCGAGGAATCCGAAGAAATCAAGCTGATGTCGGCCGAGGACCGCTTCGCCTCGCTGAAACCATTGTTCGGCGAACGTATCGGGCTCGTTCACGGCCGCATGAAGGGTGCCGAGAAGGACGAGGCGATGCGTGCCTTCAAGCAGGGCGAGACACGCATCCTGATCGCCACCACCGTCATTGAGGTCGGCGTCGACGTGCCGGACGCCACCGTCATGGTCATCGAGCACGCCGAGCGCTTCGGCCTGGCCCAGCTGCACCAACTGCGCGGCCGGGTCGGGCGTGGCGACAAGCCCTCCTCCTGCGTGCTGCTCTACAAGGACCCGCTCGGCGAGACCGCAAAACGCCGGCTGTCGGTGATGCGCGAGACCGAGGACGGGTTCCTGATCGCCGAAGAAGACCTGAAGCTGCGCGGCGAAGGCGAATTGCTGGGCACCCGCCAGTCCGGCACGCCGGGTTTCCAGGTTGCGCGCATCGAGGCGCATGCCGACCTTCTGGAGGCCGCCCGCGACGATGCCAGGCTGATCCTGTCGCGCGACCCGGAGCTGCAATCGCAGCGTGGCGAGGCGTTGCGCCTGCTGCTTTATTTGTTCGGCCGCGACGAGGCCGTGCGGCTCCTGCGCGCCGGCTGAGCCAGGGCGGCAACCGACGGGTTGGCGAGCATCCCTTCGATCGGCTCGCCATTCACGACAACCATTTGCTTGACCTCGGGCGCCACCAGCCCGGCCGACACAATCAGCTTGGCGCCGTCCTCAATCGTCATGTCGAGCAGCACGATGTCCGACTTCGGCACATACATCAGGAATCCGGTGGTCGGGTTTGGCGTGCACGGCATGAATACGGCAATCAGCGGATCGCCTTCCTGGTCGAGCTTCTGGTTGATCTCGGTTTCCTTCTCGCTGGCGACGAACACCAGCGACCACACACCCTTGCGCGGATATTCGACCAGTCCGACCTGGCGGAACATGTCGCCCTTGTTGGACAGCACGGTCTCGAAAATCTGTTTCAGCGAGCCATAGATGCCGCGCACCAACGGCATGCGGCCAAGCAGGCGCTCGCCGAAATTGACGATGGCGCGGCCGACGATGTTGGCCGTAAGGAAGCCGATCAGCGTGATCAGGATGAGCGCCACGATCAGCCCGAATCCCGGCACAGGAAACGACAAATAGGTGTCAGGGCTGTAGCGGGCCGGAATATAGGGTTTCACCCAGGAATCGACCCAACCGATGAATGACCAGGCGATGTAGGCGGTGATCGCCAGCGGCGCGCAGACGATGAAGCCCGTGAGGAAGTAGTTCCTCAGCCGGGTCACGCCGGAAGTCTTGGGAGCGTCGGACATGATTCACCGGAGGCGCGGGTTGCAGCGCAACATTAGTGAACCGCCGTCCAGTTTGGAACTGCGAAGTTTTTAAAGAGCCGATTATGCCGCCACTTTCAACGAAACAATCCAAACGGAAGCAGCATACGTTCGCGATTAGCCGAAACACCCCTCCCCTTCGTCATCCACGGGCGGAGCAAGGAGCGAAGCGACGCGGCGCAGACCCGAGGATCCATTCCGTGGCGTCGGCCGAAGAATGCAACCCCTCAAGATGGTCGGCGGATCGTTCGGTCGCTATACTTCGTTCATGACGGGCTATGTCTATTTAACTGCGAGCCGGAAACGCGGCACCATCTATATTGGCGTCACAAACGATCTCGGCCGCCGAATGCCCGAGCACAAGTCTGGTGGGGTTCGCGCTTTACTGGGCGGTATGGCGTAGAACGCTTGGTTTGGTACGAACAGTATTTCGACATCCGCGATGCAATCCAGCGCGAGAAGTCGCTGAAACGTTGGCCGCGTCATGGAAGATTGAATTGATCGAAAAGGCCAATCCGGAGTGGTTCGAGCTTTTCCGCGGGACTGGGTGGTAGCGCCAAGTTCTGCACTGCTTTGATCCGCCATACCGTCACGGAATGGATCCTCGGGTCTGCGCAGGAGCTTCGCTCCCGCTACGCCCGTGGATGACGAAAGGATGAGGCCTATTCCACCGTCACCGATTTCGCCAGATTGCGCGGCTGGTCGACGTCGGTGCCCATGAAGACGGCGGTAAAATAGGCCAGCATCTGGATCGGCAGCGCGTAGATGATCGGCGAGATGATTTCCGGCACGTCCGGCAGGATGATCGTCTCCATCGTCTTGACGCTCGTCAGCGCCGCACCCTTGCTGTCGGTGATCAGGATGATCTTGCCGCCGCGCGCCGCCACTTCCTGCATGTTCGACACGGTTTTTTCGAAAATGTGGTCGTGCGGCGCAATGACGATGACCGGCATGTTCTCATCGATCAGCGCGATCGGTCCATGCTTCAGCTCGCCGGCCGCATAGCCCTCGGCGTGGATATAGGAGATTTCCTTGAGTTTCAGCGCGCCTTCCATGGCCAGCGGAAAGTTGGTGTCGCGGCCGAGATAGAGCACGTCCTTGTAGCGTGAGAGTTCACGCGCGATCCGTTCGATCTGCTCTTCAAGCTTGAGCACCTGATTGGCATAGCGCGGCGCTTCCGATAGCGCGCGCACCAGGGTCTTCTCTTGTTCTTTCGAGATTGTCCCGCGCGCCACGCCGGCCCGCACGGCAAGCG